>JBKPNA010000042.1:0-3801 GCA_046765695.1 Actinomycetota bacterium
GGTCCTCCAAAGCCTCATCCGGAATGTCGACCTGGAACGGACTGATGTCGCTGGCGGTCTCAACGGTGCTACTCATGACGCCCTCCCTTGGCGTAGTGACCGGAATGCGGCTCGGATCTCGATGGTCAAAAGCTCAGGCTCTTGTCTCGGTTTCGGCCAGCGCGTCGCCGCGATGCGGCGACGGAGGGTGGCTTGGTCCTCGTTCGGTACGTCGACGTGGAAGCAGCGGATCTCGGTCGTGCTGTCGATGGTTGTCATGTCGACCTCCGCCTAATGGATGCCGGGTCGACAACACAATTGTCGAGACAGGCGCGTTACGGGCATGCGGCGACGATTCAACGATTCTCCCTGAGCTGCCGCTACCGGTCAACGCGGCTCACAGAATCGCGATGTCATGGACTTGCGAGCGTACGGGGCACTGGTGTTCGATCGCCTGTAGCAGCAAATGTGCGGGAGGTATTCCAACAGCGCCCGCGCGCATGATGGGCATGAGAGCCCAAGTGGATGAACCGCTGACAAAACGTCACGTTCAATGACCGCCGGACATGCGGAGTGGTCGAGGCTCGTTGTAGAGCCCTGTTCGGCACACAGCAGGCTGGAACGGCGCAGCCTGAGTGTGCGGAGCTCGCGCCTCGGGCCGTTGGTTCGCCGAGCTGAAGCGACTCCATGCACCTACGCTCACCTCAGCCAGAGCGGATCCGCCAGTGATGACCCGTCATACAACCGACTGGGCTGACGTACCCCAGCAGACTTCAAAGTCTCATGTGTGACGCACCTGGTGCACCGCCGGTCGTACCCCCTAGGTGGTGACCACTGAGCCGGCGTCGCGGGGCTTAGGGAAGCGTGACGATGAGTCTGCACAAGCTGACCGCGGGGTCGGGGTACGACTATCTGACCCGTCGAGTCGCGGCGTTGGATGCGACCGAGAAGGGGCATGTCGGGTTGGCCGCGTATTACGCCGAACGCGGCGAGTCACCAGGCGTCTGGGTCGGCTCCGGCATGGACGGCATAGACGGCGTAGACGCTGGCGATCCGGTGACGGCGGAGCAGATGCGCAACTTGTTCGGGTGCGGCCTGCATCCGCTTGCCGACGTCCGCGCGCAGCTCCTCGACGGCTCCGACCTCACGCTGGGCGCCGTCGATGAGGCGATGCGTCTCGGCGCTCCGTTCCGCGTGGTCGATGATGCGACGCCGTTCGGGGTTGAGGTGGCGAGGCGGATCGCTGACCTGAACGCTTTGATCGGCGCACCGGCCGACGCCGAGGTCGCAGCCTCCTCCCGGGCCCGGATCCGGACAGAGGTCGCCCGGGAGTTCTTTCGTGTAGAGCATGCCCGCGACCCGGTCGACGCCCGGGAGCTCGCTGCCCAGATCGCCAAGGACTCCCGGCCACCCTCGCAGACCGTTGCCGGCTACGACCTGACGTTCTCGCCGGTGAAGTCGGTCTCGACATTGTGGGCGATCGCCGACCCTGAGACGTCGGCGGCGATCGAACACGCACATCAAGCCGCCGTTGCCGATGCGTTGCGGTTCATCGAGGAGCAGGCGTTGTTTACCCGGACCGGGCCACAGGGGATCCGACAGGTCAACGTCCAAGGGTTGGTGGCGGCCGCGTTCACCCACCGCGACAGCCGCGCTGGCGATCCGGACCTGCACACAACGTCGCGGTCGCGAACAAGGTCCAGACCCTCGACGGACGCTGGCTGTCCATCGACGGACGGGTGCTGTTCAAGGCGAAGGTGGCGGCGTCGGAAACCTACAACACCGCCCTCGAACACCACCTTTGCGACGCACTAGGCGTGCGGTTCACCGAACGGCCCGGGACCGACCCGGCGAAGCGACCCATTCGCGAGATCGTCGGTGTTGACCTCCGGTTGAACGAGCGCTGGTCCAGCCGACGCACCTTGATCAATGCCCGACGGGGCGAACTCGCCGTCCAGTTCCAGGCAGATCATTGCCGGCCCCCCACCGCGGTCGAAGCGTTGCATCTGGCCCAGCAGGCCACGTTGGAGACCCGCGACGCGAACACGAACCCCGCTCGTACGCCGAACAACATGCCACCTGGCTGAATGAGGCTGCTGCGGTCCTCGGCAGCCGTGACGCCGTCACGGCAATGGTCGACGCCACGCTCACGCCGGCAGCAGATGCCGCCCGCGTGGCGGATGCTCGATGGGTCGGCCAGACCGCGGATCGGATCGTGGCAGTGCTGGAGGAAAGCCGGTCGACCTGGCAGATGTGGCACGTCCGCGCCGAAGCGCAACGCCAGGCCCGCACCATCGAGCTGCCTGTCGACCAGTCCAACAGCCTGGTCGACCTTCTCGTTTTGGAAGTCTTGGAGCACCGATCGGTCGCCCTCAAAGCGCCGCCCGACGGGATCGAGGAACCCGATGAGCTGCGCCGCGTCGACGGGTCGTCGGTCTACACGATCGCCGGCGCCGACCGCTATACCACCCAACGGATCCTCGACGCCGAGCAACGCATTCTTACCGCTGCCGGCCGACAGGATGGGGCGGCTGTCCACCCATCCGCCGTGGAGCTGGCGCTGCTGGAAATGGCCGCCAACGGCTCGGCCCTTGATGCCGGGCAGGCAGCCCTGGTCCGGCAGATGAGCCCTCCGGTGCCCGGGTCGAGTTGGCGATCGCGCCGGCCGGCGCCGGCAAGACGACCGCGATGCGAGCGCTCACCCTGGCCTGGACCGAAGACGGCGGGCAGGTCATCGGCCTCGCCCCATCCGCCGCCGCGGCCGCCGTCCTCGCCGAACACACCGGCATCCGCACCGACACCCTGGCCAAACTCACCTGGGGCCTCCAGCACAATGACCTACCCGACTGCGCTGCGCACATCGACCGGCGCACCCTGATGATCATCGACGAGGCCGGGATGGCCGACACCCTGTCCCTCGACATCGCCATCCAGTACGCTCTCGGCCGGGGCCAGTGTCCGGCTGATCGGCGATGATCAACAACTCGCCGCCATCGGCGCCGGCGGCATCCTCCGCGACATCAAACACACCCACGGCGCCCTGCAGCTCACCGAACTGCACCGCTTCACCGACCCAGCCGAAGCAGCAGCCTCCCTCGCCCTCCGCGACGGCGACCCGCACGCACTCGCGTTCTACCTTGATCATCGCCGCGTGCACATCGGCGACCTCGCCAAGGCAACCGAGGACGCCTTCGCCGCATGGGTTGCCGACCGCGCCGCTGGGCTGGACGCGATCATGCTCGCCCCCACCCGCGCACTCGTCGCCGACCTCAACCACCGAGCCCGTGATCATCGTCTCCGCGATGCTTCGCCGGGACGACAGGTCGAGCTGGCCGACGGAAACCCGGCCAGCGTCGGCGACACGATCATCACCCGCACCAACGACCGACGACTCCGCCTATCCGCCACCGACTGGGTCAAGAACGGCGACCGCTGGACCATCACTCACATCGGGAGGTACGGCGATCTCAAGGTCCGGCACAACCGCAGCCAGCTTGTCGTCCGACTCCCCGCCGACTACGTCCGCGACTCGACCGGCCTCGGCTACGCCGCCACGATCAATGCCGCCCAAGGCGTCTCCGCCGACACCATGCACGGCCTTGTCACCGGCCAGGAATCATGACAGCAGCTGTACACGATGCTCACCCGCGGACGGCACGCCAACCACCTCTACCTCCAGGCCGTCGGCGACGGCGACCCCCACAGCCTCATTCGCCCCGAAGCCAGTGCGCCCAGCACGCCGACCGAGGCCCTGCAGCAGATCCTCGCCCGCGACGACTCCGCCACCTCCGCCACCACCCAGCTGCGTGAACTCGACAATCC
>JBKPNA010000043.1:0-3655 GCA_046765695.1 Actinomycetota bacterium
GCCCGCCGGTGTTCTCCCAGTTCGCCATCGCCGCTTACCTGGCCAGCCACGACTGGCGCGGCCAGATCAAGGTCTTCCGGGAAATGTACCGGGAGCGCCGTGACGCCATGATGGCCGGGCTGGCGGAGCACATGCCGGCGGGCACCAGCTGGACCCGTCCCAGCGGCGGATTCTTCGTCTGGGTCACCCTGCCTCCGGGCCTGGACTCCCAGGCGATGCTGCCCCGTGCCGTCACTGCCCGGGTTGCCTACGTGCCCGGCACCGCCTTCTACGCCGACGGCTTCGGCAGCCGCCACATGCGGCTGTCGTACTGCTTCCCCACCCCGGAACGGATCATCGAAGGCACCCGGCGGCTGGGCGAGGTGCTGACCTACGAGGCCGGCGTGCTGGAGACCTTCGGCACGGTTCCCGATGTCGCGGACCGGACCGACCAGGGGCTCTACCAGGGTCCGGGTCCGAACCAGGCATGACTGAGGAGGGCGCGAGGATGCAGACCGTATTGGTGTTGGCCAGTGGACTGTCCCATGAGCGCGACGTGTCGCTGCGCTCGGGACGGCGGGTCGCTTCGGCGTTGCGCGGCCAGGGCATGGAGGTGGTCGAGTCCGACGTCGACTCGTCGCTGCTACCCCGGCTGGCAGAGCTCCCCGGCGTCGTCGTGTTCCCGGTGCTGCACGGCGAGGCCGGTGAGGACGGTTCGCTGCGTGAGGTGCTGACCCTGCTCGACGTGCCGTTCGTCGGATCGGTCGGTGCCGCCTGCCGGGTGGCTTTCGACAAGTCCATCGCCACCACCGTGGTGGCCGAGGCCGGCGTACGCGTCCCACGCCAGGTCGCCCTGCCGCACGAGATCTTCCGCGAGCTCGGTGCGGCGGCCCTGGTGTCCGCACTCGGTGAGCAGGTCGGGTTCCCCATGATGGTCAAGCCCTCCCGCGGCGGCTCGGCGCTGGGCTGTAGCAAGGTGTCCCGGTCGGCCGAGCTGCCGGCGGCGATGGTCGGGGCGTACGCGTACGGTCCGGTCGCCGTGGTCGAGGAGTTCATTACCGGCACCGAGATCGCGGTTGCGGTGGTGGACCGCGGATCCGGGCCGTCGGCGCTGCCCGGGGTGGAGATCCGGCCGGATTCGGGAGTCTATGACTACACCGCCCGCTACACCGCCGGGGCAACGCGGTTCCTCTGCCCGGCCGAGGTTGACACCGATGTCGCGGCGCGCTGCTCCGAGCTTGCGCTGCGAGTGCACGAGGTGCTGGGTCTGCGCGATCTCTCCCGGACCGATCTGATCGTGACGCCCGACGGTGAGCCGGTCTTCCTCGAGGTCAACGTCTCGCCCGGCATGACGGAGACGTCGTCGGTGCCGCTGGCCATCGAGGCGGCCGACTGGAGCCTGGGCACGATGTGCGCCGACCTGGTGCAGGTGGCCGCGGCGCGGGCTGCCCGGCAGCCGGCGCCGGCCGGCTAGCTCGGCTCTGCTCGATGAACCGGCTGCGCGCGTTGCTCGTCGTGCTACTCGGCATCGTGCTGGCGGCCGGGATGGTGACCGCCGGGATCTGGCAGTTGCGGGTCTACCAGCGCCAGGGTACGGAGGCGGCGGCACGCCGGGCCGCGGAGCCGCCGGTGCCGCTGAGCGACGTGGCGCCGGTGGGAGCGCCGGTGCGGGACGGGTACGGGCGTACGGTCACCTTTCGAGGCTCTTTTGAGGCGGCGCACCAGGTGCTGGTCCCGGTGGCGGACCGGACCGACGCATACCGGGTGGTGACGCTGCTGCGGCAGGACGACGGAAGCGCGGTGGTCGTGGTGCGGGGGGTCGTTCCGGAGACCTCCGCGGCCCAGCCGCCCCCAGAGGGCCCGCAGACCTGGAGCGGGATTCTGCTGCCGTCGGAGGAGCCGACTCCTCCGGGCGGGCCGGACCAGCTGAGCTCGGTGCGGGTGCCGCAACTGGCTCAGCAGTGGCCCGGCCCGCTGGTCGACGGCTTCGTCGTGCTGACCCCGGCCGAGGCCAGCGGCCAAGGGCTGCAGCCGGCGGCGGTCGACTTGCCGGAGGGGCGGGGCCGGTTGCGGAACGGCGCGTACGCCCTGCAGTGGTGGCTGTTCGCGGGATTCACCGTGGTCATGTCGATCCGCATGGCCCAGGACGTCGGACGTTCTCCCGCGCCGGAGGCGCCCCCACCTCCGCGCGCATAGGCTCGCAGCCATGCGCAATGCCTGGATCCGATACCGGATCATGGCCTACGTCGTCGGCACCCTGCTGGTGGTGCTCGTCTGTGTCGGCCTGCCGCTGAAGTATCTGCTCGGCATCCCGCAGGTGGTGACCTGGACCGCGATCCCGCACGGCTACCTCTACATGCTGCTGCTGATCACCGCGTTCGACCTGGGCCGCCGGGCTCGCTGGAGCTGGCGGCGGCTGATCTTGATCGCGCTGGCCGGCACGGTGCCGTTCCTGTCGTTCGTTGCCGAGCGCTCAGCCACCAAGGACATCCGGCGCAAGCTCGCTCAGCAGCCGCAGCCCGCCGAGCTCGCGCCCGACCCGCTGCCCTGAGCCGAGTCGACCCAAGCCTTGTCGACTTATCGACTCGCACCGTCGATCAGGTCGGCGATCCGGGCCAGATCATCGGCACTGGCGAACTCGATGGTGATCCGGCCCCGAGCCCGGCCGAGATCGATCCGGACCCGAGTGTCGAGGTGGTCCGACAATCGGGTGGCCATCTGCTCGGCCTGCGGCGCGACAACCGTACGCCCGGACCGGCGCGGCTTCCGGCCATTGCCGGTCTCCCCCACCGCCACCAGCTCCTCGACCGTCCGGACCGACAAGCCCTCGGCCACGATCCGTTGGGCCAGCCGCTCCTGATGAGCCGGATCGTTCAGGGCCAGCAGCGCCCGGGCGTGTCCGGCGCTCAACACCCCGGCCGCAACGCGGCGCTGCACGGTCGGCGGCAACCGCAGCAGCCGCAACGTGTTCGAGATCTGCGGACGTGACCGCTTGATCCGATTGGACAGCTCGTCCTGGGTGCAGCCGAAGTCCTCCAGCAGCTGGGAGTAGGCCGCCGCCTCCTCGAGCGGGTTCAACTGCGCCCGGTGCAGGTTCTCCAGCAGCGCATCGCGAAGCAGGTCATGATCCTTGGTCTCCCGAACGATGGCCGGTATGGGGTCCAGCCCGGCCGCCTGCGCCGCCCGCCACCGCCGCTCCCCCATCACCAGCTCGAACCGCCCCGAGCCCAACGGGCGGACCACCACAGGTTGCAGCAGCCCTACCTCTTGGATCGATTCAACAAGCTCGGCCATGGCGTCCTCGTCGAACACCGTGCGGGGCTGGCGCGGGTTCGCCGAGATGGCCTCCGCGGGCAGCTCGGCGTAGTAGGAACCCTCCGGGATGGGCACCGGCGCGGCCTCCGACTCACGCGCCGTCGCGGTCGATGCAACTGCTGCCTGCGCCGCCTCCGGCCGCGGCGGCTCGAGATCGGTCCGCTGGAACAACTCTCCCAAGCCGCGGCCAAGTCTGCGCCGCTCAGTGGTGGCCGTCATGAGGTCTCCTTTGCCCCGCGCCGGGCGATCTCTTGTGCCGCTTGCAGATAGGACACGGACCCAGCCGAGTCCGGATGATAGGTAAGCACCGTCTGGCCGTAGCTGGGCGCCTCGGAGATCCGGACTGATCGCGGTATCACCG
>JBKPNA010000044.1:0-3531 GCA_046765695.1 Actinomycetota bacterium
TTTCGCGGCATCGCCAGGATCGAGGAGGTCAACCGGATCCTCGAGGTGTTGACCAGCATCGGCGTACAGGCTCGCTGGCTCGACCACAGCAACGATCTGGAGCTGGTCCGGCCGGAGCAGCTCGACCTGGATGAGATGGACATCGAGGCGGCCCGCCGGACCCGGTCAGTGATCATGTTCCTCGGCCCCCTGCTGCACTCCTACGCCAGCTTCCGGCTCCCGTACGCGGGCGGCTGCGACCTCGGAGCGCGCACCATCGAGCCACACCTGCAGGTGCTTCGGCGGTTCGGGCTGGCGGTGAAGTCGACCGACGGCTTCTATCACTGCAGCGTCGACGAGTCGATCGAACCGCGGAGGCCGATCACCCTGACCGAGCGCGGTGACACGGTGACCGAGAACGCGTTGCTGGCCGCCGCCCTCTCCCCCGAGCCGACAACGTTGCGCAACGCCAGCCCCAACTACATGGTGCAGGACCTGTGCGTGTTCCTCAGCGCGCTGGGGGTCAAGATCGACGGCGTCGGCACCACGACGCTGCGGATCGTCGGGGTGAACAGCATCAACACCGATGTCGAGTTCGCCCCCTCGGAGGACCCGATCGAGGCGATGAGTCTGCTCACCGCCGCGATCGTGACCAAGTCGGAGCTGACGATCCGCCGGGCGCCGATCGAGTTCTTGGAGATCGAGCTCGCCGTGCTGGAGGAGATGGGCCTGCAGTTCCGGCTGACCGATGAGTACAAGGCCGCCAACGGCCACACCAGACTGGTCGACCTCACTGTGTATCCCTCGGAGCTGCGCTCACCGATCGACAAGATCCACCCGATGCCCTTCCCTGGGCTGAACATCGACAACCTGCCGTTCTTCGCGGTGATCGCGGCCACCGCCGAGGGCAAGACGATCATCCACGACTGGGTCTATGAGAACCGGGCGATCTACCTCACCGAGCTCAACCGGCTCGGCGCCCGGGTGCAGCTGCTCGACCCGCACCGGGTGATCGTCGAGGGACCCACCCGCTGGCGCGGCCAGCAGGTGATCTGTCCACCCGCCCTGCGCCCGGCGGTCTGCATCCTGCTGGGCATGCTCGCCGCCCGGGGTCAGTCCCAGCTGCGGGACGTCTACGTGATCAACCGTGGCTACGAGGACCTGGCCAACCGCCTCAACGCCCTCGGCGCGAACATCGAGATGTTCCGCGACTGAACCCTGTCCCCCCGTATCTCCGCACAAAGCCACAAACCGAGAGGCAACCCGGCATCACCGGCTGCCGTTTCTCCGCACAACGCCGCATCCGAACGCCGATCCAGCCGCATCCGCCGCCGTCTCTCCGCACAACGCCACATCCGAACACCGATCCAGCCGCATCCGCTGCCGTTTCACATGCGAGGTCAGCGCAGTCGCATAACCGGGAAGATCTGCGACGGCGAGACCAGTTCGTCCTGGGCCTGAACCAGAGCCAGCTCGGAGCGACCCAGCTCGATGGTGATCCTCAGCACACCGAAGACGGCCGCTGCCGTCTCGGCCAAGGCAGTGGGTACATCGCCGCTGCGCAGCAGCCGAGCCAGAAAGACCGCGGCGGTCAGGTCGCCGGCTCCGGTGAAGGTTCGCCCCAACCGTGGCGTGACCACCGACCAGGCTGCCTTCCCGTCCACCGCGATCATGGCCATGGTCTGCGGGTCGCTGTCGGCCAGCACCACGCTGGTCACCAGAACCGTCTCCGGTCCCATCCGACGGGCCGCATCCGCGGCGGCCAGCAGCTCCACCTGCGTGCCCGCCCGCCGACCGGTCAACACCTCCAGCTCGAACTGATTGGGAGTGATCAGCTGCGCCGCAGGCACGACCCGCTGCCGCAGCAGCGCCGGAATGCCGTCCCGGACGTAGCAGCCGCGGTCGACGTCGCCCATCACCGGGTCGCAGCAGTAGATCGCCGCCGGATTCTGTCGACGAACTTCCAGCACGGTGTCCAAGATGACGTTTCCGACCTCGGGGTCACCCTGGTAGCCGGACAGCACTGCGTCGACCTGCCCCAGCACGCCGCGTTCGGAGATGCCGCGGATCACATCGGCCACGTCGGCCGCGGCGAACAGCGGACCACGCCAGTTCTGATAGCCGGTGTGGTTGGAGAAGTGCACGGTCAGCACCGGCCACACCTCCACGCCCATCCTCATCAACGGAAACGTGGCGGCACTGTTGCCGACGTGGCCATACGCAACAGACGACTGAACCGACAGCACCACCAGCGGCTTGCCGAGACCGCCGGCGCTCTCCGTCATGTCGCGAATACTCCCACCTTGTCCGTTCCGCTTAGAGTGGTCCCCATGTCAGCCGGCGCCGAGGGCAACGAAAGCCCGGAGGCCGACCACCGCACCATCATCGTGGTGCCTCCTCCGGTCGCCGCCGACAGCGCGCACGAGCGCCACCCCCATGCCCACCATGTGCTGATCGAGCCGGACGAGGACCGCTGGCGGTGGCGCCGCAAGATCCGGCAGAACCCGCGCCAGCTCGCGGTGTACCGGATCGGGGTCGCGATCGCCGGACTGCTGCTGATCTGCCTCGGCTGCATCAGTGGACCGCTCCCGGGCCCCGGAGGCATCCCGCTGGTGTTGCTGGGCCTCGCCATCTGGTCGAGCGAGTTCGAGTGGGCATACAAACTGATGCAGTGGTTCAAGAGCCTGCTGCATCGCTACCAGGCTTGGGGCCGGCGAACCAAGGTGCTCTTCTGGATCGTCTTCTTTGCGGTCTGCGGGACATTGGGCTACGCCTACCTGCTGCTGACCGGCGTGCCCGGATGGCTGCCCGGCTCGATTGAGACTGTGCTGCTCCGGCTGCCCGGCCTCTAGGCCGGCCACCGACCCATGAAGGCCGCCGCGTACCCGTACTTCGACGTGCCCTTCGCCGCGTACGCCCACCGGGGTGGGGCGCTGTATCCGCCCAACCTGCACCGGGAGAACACCAGGCATGCGTTCCAGCAAGCCGTCGACCTCGGCTACCGCTACCTCGAGACCGACGTCCACGCCACGGCCGACCGGGTGCTGGTCGCGTTCCATGACGACGTACTGGACCGGGTGACCGACCGCACCGGACCGATCGGCCGGCTGCCCTACACCGAGGTCGCCCACGCCCGGATCGGTGGCCGGGACCCGATCCCCCTGATGTCGGAGCTGCTGACGGACTTTCCCGAGGCCCGGTTCAACATCGATGCCAAGTCCGACGCAGCCGTGGACCTGCTTGCCGCGGTGATCGCCGAGCACGAGGCGCACGAGCGGGTGTGCGTCGGCTCCTTCAGCGTCGCTCGGCTGCACCGGCTGCGTCGCCTTCTCAGTCCGCGGGTCGCGTCGGCGGCCAGCTTCGCAGGCGTCGCGGTCAACCGGTTCGTTCCCTGGCTGACCTGGGCCCTGAACAGTGCGGCTCCGGTGCTGCAGGTGCCGGTGGCCTACCGGTTCCGGGGCCGACGGCTCACCATCGTTACCCCCCGCCTGGTGCAAGCCGTACACAGGGTCGGCAAGCGCGTCCAGGTCTGGACGGTGGACGACGCGGACA
>JBKPNA010000045.1:0-7516 GCA_046765695.1 Actinomycetota bacterium
CCCCATATCATGGAACTCGCCGACGGCGACACAGTTGATCTTCACGTTGCTCCGGTGGCGAAGCGGCTTCCCGACGGCACGGTGCGGATGCTCGGGTACAACGGCTCGATCCCGGGCCCCACCCTCCGCGTCCAACAGGGATCCGAAGTCATCGTCAACGTCACCAACGACGGCGACCTTGACACCACCGTGCATTGGCACGGGCTACGGCTGGAGAACAAGTACGACGGTGTCCCGCACGAGATCCAGCAGCCGATCCCGATCGAGGGCAGTTTCACCTACCGCATCCAATTCCCCGACCCCGGCCTGTACTGGTACCACCCGCACATCCGCGAGGACTACACACAGGAAATGGGCCTCTACGGCAACATCATCGTCGAGCCCTTTGAACTGGGCTACTGGCCAGCGGCCGACCGCGACGTCGTCTTGACCCTGGATGACGTGCTCCTGGAAGACGGCAAGATCGCTGCCTTTTCAGTCTCGGAGACCAGCTACGCCGCTATGGGCCGGTACGGCAACCTGCTGCTCATCGGCGGCCAGACCGACCTGGCGCTGACCGCGCGAGCGGGCGAGGTGCTCCGGCTGTGGTTGACGAACACGGCGAACAGCCGCGTCTTCAATGTCCGGCTGCCTGGCGTACGGATGAAGCTCATCGGCGGTGACAGTGGCAGGGTTGAGCATGAGGAGTTTGTCTCGGAGGTCCTGCTGGCACCGTCTGAGCGGGTCGTTGTCGACGTGCTGCTCGACCAGCCAGGGGAGCTGACCCTGGAACACCAGACACCGAACCGGACCTACCCGTTGGCTTCGATCGCCGTATCCGAGGAGCGCGCGCAACCGTCGCTGGCCGACCAGTTCGGGCAGCTCCGCATGGCACCGGAGCTGGCCGTGGAGCGGCGCCACCTCGACGACTGGCTCGCCGCGCCACCGGACAAGATCCTGGCCCTGGTCGCGCAAATGGAGGACCCCACTGCTGCCCAGCCGGGAGCTGGGCCGACGGTATATGCCTGCCCCATGCACCCGGAGGTCACGAGTGATCAGCCGGGACGCTGCCCGAAGTGCGGTATGAAACTCCTCGCCACGGCCGCGCCGGTGGCCCAGGTCAGCTATGCCTGCCCCATGCACCCTGAGGTCACCAGTGACCAGCCGGGACGCTGCCCGAAGTGCGGGATGAAGCTCCTGGCCGCCGGACCCGCCACCACCCAGCCTCCCGAGCACCACATGCAGCAGGTATCTGCTGGCGCCGCGCATCATCAGCACGGCTACGAAGCCGAGGACCACGGCATGAACGAGGGCATGGGGCACGACGGCACGCACCATGGCACCGCTGGCCATGGGACAGCCGACGGCATCGAATGGGAAGACGACATGATGGAGATCAACAGATTGACCACCACGGCCAACATGCACTGGAGATTCGTGGATCGGTCCGCCGCCGCCGCCACGACGGCGATCGACTGGCGGTTCACCGTCGGAGACCGGGTCAAGATCCGTTTGGTCAACGAGATGGACTCAGACCACCCGATGCACCACCCGTTCCACCTGCACGGCGCCGGGCGCTTCCTGGTCCTGGCCCGCAACGGAGCACCGGAGCCCAATCTGGTGTGGAAGGACACCGTCCTGGTCCGTACTGGGCAGACCGTCGACATTCTGTTCGACGTGACCAACCCGGGCCTATGGATGGCTCATTGCCATATCGCTGAACACATGCAGAGCGGCATGATGTTCAGCTTCACGGTGGATCGGGCAGCGGCACGATGACCGGCGCGAACACGAGCAATGGATTGGGTCCTGATGAGCTGCTGGATGTCGTCGTGATCGGCGCCGGTCAGGCTGGCCTTGCTGCGGCCTGGCATCTGGCCCAGCGGGGACTGCGGTTCGTGGTGCTGGAGGCCGCAGACCAGATAGGCAGCTCGTGGCGTAGTCGCTGGGACTCGCTGCGGCTATTCAGCCCTGCTCAGTACGACGCCCTGCCGGGCATGGCTTTTCCGGCGCCGGCCGACACCTATCCGGGCAAGGAAGCGGTGGCAGATTTCCTGCGTGACTACGCTGCCAGGTTCGACCTGCCGGTGCAGTTGGGCAAGCGAGTCGCCGAGCTGCGCCGGATCGGTGACGTGTTCGAAGTCCGCACAGCCGACGAGGTATACCGCGCCCAGCAGGTGCTTGTGTCCACGGGGCCGTTCCAGAGTCCATTCACGCCGGAGGCCGGTCACGGCTTCGACGGCTCAGTGACGCAGATCCACAGCACCTCGTATCGGAACCCGCAGTCCCTGCCGCCGGGTCCGGTCCTGGTTGTCGGGGGTGGGAACTCGGGACTGCAAATCGCCCACGAGCTTGTCGCGACCCGACCGGTCGACGTGTCGGTGGGGGAGAAAGTGCCGATGCTGCCGCAGCGGGTGCTCGGCCGTGACCTGTTCTGGTGGCTCACCAGGCTCGGTTTCATGCGCGTCAACACAGCGACGCGCCTCGGGCAGCGCCTGCGAGCCCGGGGGGAGTTCGTCATCGGCACCAACCGCCGCCGGCTCAAGCAGGCCGGCGTCCGGTTCCGCCCCCGCCTGGTCAACGCCCAAGGACAGACAGCGCGTTTCGCCGACGAAAGCAGCCTCGACATACCTGTCGTCGTCTGGGCCACCGGCTACCGGTCCGACTACTCCTGGATTGCCATCCCCGGAGTCACCGCCAACGGCCATGTCGTGCACCGCCGCGGGGTCACCGATACTCCCGGGCTGTACTTCCTTGGCCTGTCCTGGCAGTACACCCGCGGCTCCGCACTGCTCGGGTTCGTTGCCGACGACGCGGCCTTCCTGGCCGAGAAGATCGCCGCCGAGGCCGGGGCCACTCGGCAAACCCACGTCGAGGCTGCGCCCCAGCCGCCGATAGGAGGATGACGAGGCCAAAACCACGCATGGCGTCTCGACGGCGCCATTTGTTCACGCGATGAACCGCGCCACGATGATCGTGACGCGGTTCCATCTTTGCTGTGCGGATGCACCGCTGAGACTCGTGGAGGGCCCCACGGATTATCGGGTGCTGCCGTTGCTCCGCCACATGCATACCTCCGCGCCGATCATGAAGACCGCTCCGAGAACGACTGGGCCGAGGAGGGCGTTGCCGGCCAGGGGTGAGAAGCCAGTGTGCGCCGTGATCACGCCTCCGGCGACGAAGCCCAGGCCAGATACGGCGCCGACCCAGCCGAGCCAACGGGGATACCTGCGTCCGAACGCGATTGCCAGGCCGAGCGCCAGGGATGTGGTGCCGTTGGCGAGGTGGAAGAATCCGCTGAGGCCTTTCTCGAGGGCGCGCATTCCCTCTGCCACTTGGTAGGCGCTTGTCTTGTCGACCTGTTGGGCGTTCATCCACGTGTCGATGGTGGCTTTCAGCGCGACGCCGTCGACGGCCATCTGAACCGCGAAGATTGCGGCGACAAGAATGGCGGTTGCTCCGCCGATCACGCCGAGCGCTCCGGCCACGCCGCCCTCCCGGGCCAGTGACCGGGCGAGGGCAACTAGTGCGAGAGCGACCAGCAGGGTGGCGAAGAATTGGCCGATGTGCACGATGGTCCAGATGTTCGAGGCGGCATACTCCTGGAATGCCGCCGATGAGTCGTTGGGTTGCGCCTTGGACGGGTGCAGGAGCTCCATACCAATCTCCAGTGCGAGGCCCACTGGAATAGCGAGCGCTGCGATGCGCAGCAGAGGTGGGTCGGATGTCGATCCACGGGCCACCACCGCTGGGTTGTTGGGCTCACCGGTCACGCTGGTCGCCGCGCTGCCCCGGTAGCTCGTCTGTGTGTTCATTACCAACTCCTCTCCGCGTTTGCGGTTGATCCGTACCTCGAACGTATGGCGAAGGAGTGGCCGCGAACATGGTGCGTGCTGGCGTCTACGACGGGCGGACCACGCCGGTTTTCGGGTTCGGTTATCCCCACCTTGGCCGGACTGCCGAGAGGGATGCTAGGAGCGGAGGAAGGCGAGCACAGCCAACACGCGGCGATGAGCTTCGTTGGTGGCAGGCAGACCGAGCTTGTCGAAGATGCTGGTCACGTGCTTTTCCACGGCGCGCACCGTGACGACGAGCCGGTCAGCGATGGCTTGGTTGGAGTAGCCCTGTGCCATCAGCGCCAGCACCTCACGTTCCCGAGGCGTGACGTGCTCTAGCCGGTTGTCCTCTCGCCGCCGACCCAGCAACTGGGAGACGATGGCCGGATCGAGAGCGGATCCGCCGGCGCCTACGCGGCGAATTGCCGCGGCGAACTCGTTGAGGTCGGTAATCCGATCCTTGAGCAGATATCCCAGCCCGGCTGCGTTCGCCGCCAGCAGCCGGGAGGCCAGACCCAGCTCGACGTATTGCGACAGGACGAGCACGCCGATCTCGGGATGGCGGGTCCGGATTTCCTGGGCCGTTCTGAGACCCTCATCGGTGTGGGTCGGCGGCATTCTGATGTCGACAATCGCAACGTCGGGCTCGTGCTCCCGGACTTGTGAAAGTGCTTCCTCGCCGGTGGATGCAAGTCCGACGACCTGAAAACCGGCCTCGACCAGGAGGCGGCTGATCCCCTCCCGCAGCAGGAGTGAGTCGTCGGCGACGATCAACCGCACGGGATCTCCGCCCTGATCGCGCTACCACCCTCTGCGGTGCTGCTGACGACGAATCGACCGTCAAGTGCGGCGAATCGGTCGGCGAGTCCGCGAAGTCCTGAACCATTGGCCATGTCGGCGCCACCGCGGCCGTCGTCGGCGACCTCGATCACTACTCGCCGGTCATCGCAGCTGATCTGCACTGTCACCTTGGACGCGTGGGCATGTTTGGCCGTGTTGGTCAAAGCCTCGCAGACCAGGTAATAGATGGCCGCCTCGATCGGCTCCGGAAGGCGGCCGTCGACGTCCATCGTCAAACGAACCGGAACGGCAGAACGCGCCACCACTGCCTCCAGTGCAACTGCAAGACCGTGGTCGCTCACGACCGCGGGATGGATACCGTGGGCGATTTCGCGTAGCTCTTGCAGCGAGCCTTCGAGCTCCAACCGGGAGCCCGCTACGAGCTCGGCCTCGGCCGGGTGGTCCGCCAGCCGGGCCTCCACCAGGCGGAGCCCGAGCGCGACGGAGAGCAGTCGCTGCTGGGCACCGTCGTGAAGGTTGCGTTCCAGCCGTCGCCGCTCGGCGTCGCCGATCTCGACGATCCGGGCGCGAGACTGCCTCAGCTCGTTGACCCTAGCCCGCAACTCTGCTTGGAGCCCGGCATTGGCCAGGGCCATCCCCCCGGCCGCGCATGCCGCCCTGATCAGCCCGGGGTCGTCCAGCAAAGAGGCGTCGTGGACCAGGACAGCAACCCGCTGCCCGCCGTACTCGACGACCGTGGACGCCAATGTCCCGGTTCCGGTAGCTCGAAGCTTTGGCCGTCGACGTCGACGTACCTGTCGCTGTCCGGCAGCCAGTACCCGATCTGTAGCGAGGGGTCGCGCAGCGCACGGCTCAGTGCCTCACGCAGATTCGGCGGTGTGGCCGTCTCGCTCAGCTCGACGACCAGGTCTCCAACGGCTGACCGCGCGAGCCGTTGCCGCAGTAGCCCGGCCAGAAAGGCAAGGGGAACCGCGGTGAAGGCGAAGCCGCCGAGCCAGCCCACCAGCCGGCCGGCGGCGTACGAGAAGGGCTCCAGCAGGACGGTTAGCAGCAACACAAGGAGGCAGACCCCCCCGCTGATCAGGACTGGGCCGAGCGCCCGACGCAATGGGACCGTCGCGTTCAACCACCGGCGGACCAGCAGGACCAACGCGCCGAGCAGCGCGAGCACTGCGACGATGGGCTGCTCAAGGATCAGGATCGCGCTCGCGACCGCCGGCCGATCCGACAGCAGGAAGACGTTCTGCGGACACGATGCGCAGTCCGGGGAGCGCTGCACATCCGCGAACATCACCCAGGCGAGCTGTACCACCGCGACATCCACGTAGTAGATCGCAACCAGGAGACGGGCACCCCGCGACTCCAACCGGCCGTTAGGGAAGGACAGCAGTGCGTGCACGAAGAGGCCGATCCACAGCGGAGCGATGACCAGCCCGATACTGAACAAGACCGGGTGGTTGGACGTCGTCAGAGCCGCGGCGAACCAGGCGAAGCCGACGGCCACCATCAACGCGCCGAACCGATTCCCGTGGCGGTGCCACGCCACCAGGCCGCTGCCGATGAAAGACCACCCGATCAGGAGCACGAACAGGCGCGTCTCTGGATGACCCACCACGCGCAACTCGGCATGCCGGCTGGCCGAGCTCAATGCCAGGGCAAGCTCACCCGCCACCAGCCCAGCTACCGCCAGCGCAGGAATCACAATGCGCCGATCCATGACCTCATCCCGTCGAGGCACTGCGCTAAACGGTAGTACGACTGTCCGCCGGTACGCATTACGGCCGACTCCCTCTGTTCAGCACGAATCGCCAAGGGAATAGAAAGAAGTCATGCGTTGGACGCCTGACGCAGCGATTCCTGACACCCAGCCACAGCGTCTGAGATCCCGAACGAGAAGGAGAACGCATGTCCACCACCGAACAGATGCTCGAGAGTTACCCCGCTGGTCTGGGAGGCGTTGACAAGTCCCGGCTAGCCGAGGGTATCGATGCCTGCGTCGATTGTGCGCAGGTCTGCACGGCGTGTGCGGACGCCTGCCTCAGCGAGGACATGGTCGACGAACTTCGCAAGTGCATTCGTACCTGTCTGGACTGCGCTGACATGTGCGGGACGACCGGGCGGGTCCTGTCCCGCCACACCGGCTATGACGCCAACATCAGCCGCGCGGTGCTGCAGGCGTGCATCACGGCCTGCCAGAGCTGCGCTGATGAGTGCGCGCAGCACGCCGAGATGCATGACCACTGCCGGATCTGCGCCGAGGCCTGCCGCGCCTGCGGGGAAGCGTGCGGCCAGCTGCTCGACAGCCTGGGCTGACGTCGAGATGTTCCATGAGCGTTGAGAACGTGCCCCACGGCTTGCCCCCCGATCAGCGACCCGGAGGCGCCTCGTCGATCGCGGGTCGCTGCGGATGTCGGCTGTGCTGCTGCTTGCGGGACAGGTGCTGTACATCGTGGTCACCCAGTTCCACGCCGGTGGCCCGGCCAACGATCATCCGGTGATCTTTGCCGCGTACGCGGGCAGCGGGATCTGGAAGGCGGTGCACGTCGCCCAGTTCGTCTGTACCGCGATCATGTTGGCGGGCCTTGTTGCCTTGCCCTTCGTCGTGAGTGCGACTGTGGGAAGGGCAAGGTGGGCCGGCCGGTTCGGTGCTGCTTTGGCGGTGGTGGCGCTGGCTTTGTACGCCGTCCTTCAGGCGGTGGACGGAGTGGGGAACAAGGAGGTCGACGACGCCTGGGTCAACGCGCCGAATGCGGAGAAGGCGATGCGCTTCGCAAGTGCGGAGGCCATGCGGTGGCTGGAATGGGGGGCGAGGAGCTACCACGATTTCGCGCTTGGCCTTGCTTTGCTCTTGATCGCAGCGGCGATCCTGGGATCGAGGGCAGTCCCACGGCCCATTGCCT
>JBKPNA010000046.1:0-7243 GCA_046765695.1 Actinomycetota bacterium
GAATTACCGTGATGGCGCTGTTCGGCACACCCCACCGCGACAGCACATCGAGGAAAGCCTCAGAGATGGGCACGACGCGGGCACTGCTCCGTGCGACGGCTCGCTCGATACGGTCCGCCACTCGCGCAATGAAGCGGCCCAGCAGCCCCAGGCGGCGGCAGGCCGCGGCACCGATCGCGAAACTGTAGACGTCCTGATGCCAGAACACCATTGGGATGCGCGCCGTGCTGACCAGCGCGGCGGTCACCGCATGGGCGAGAAGCGGGATGTTGCACATGACGATCACATCCGGTCGCGAACTGCGGAGGGACCGGCCCAGCTTGAGGCCGTAACGAAGTTCTTGAGCAACCCTCTTCAGAGGGGAGTAGCGAGCAAAAGTGCCGCCCATCGATTGAGACTCGACAGAGAACGACGTTGGGTCGTTCGCCTGTCGAAACAGTGCCCCCTTCCCGGTGGCGTACGAACTACAGAACTGGTGGCGCACACGGTGACCGCGACGAGCCAGCTCCCTACTCAGCTGTACCTGAAACGGATGGCCGGAATAGTCGTGCACGACGATGTGCATCGTTAGGAAGCTCCAAACCGTGTCGAGGACTCGGCTGGGGGTGCCATCGGCGCTTGTCGTGGCAACGGGGAAGTGTGATCCGTCATCAGTTGACGATGTGGAGCTCTCGGTATGGATCCGCGAGGTCGATGAACGCAGGGTCCACCGCACAGGCCTTCTGCTCTAGCGCTTCTTCAGACAGCAGCGGCGTTAAGTCCCGAGTCGTCGAGACACAGCTGTGATACGCCTCATAAGGTGCTACGCAACCGTACAGACAGGCGCGCCACCCAACACCCCGAGCCAATCGGCTTCCCCCCGATACGTTCCGCCGAAGTGGCGCCCAAACCTCAGCTAGCTGACTGGGCGCACACCTTACCTCCCCGCGACCGTGACGGATCCACGCAGTCCTGACGGCGGTTGTCGACGATCGGCCCCCCAGCGAAAAATCTAAGGCCAAAACGCAGCCGTTACACTACTGAGACCAAATAGTGGACACAGACTCGCCGGTAAGTTATCCACCACGGCGGATGACTTCTAGTGAATTCTTCGATACACGCGGGCGGACATTGTGCGAAAGATCAATGGGGTGGCCAGAGTCAAGGTCACAAATCCGACGATCAAGCTGCTGGTCGTACCGCCGACCAAGTAACCCGTAACAAAGCCACTGACGGTCAACACGGCGACCACAGCGCGCGCTACGGTTGCCCTCGCCTGGTGGTCGAGGATCCGGAGGACCAAGAGGTGCACGTTCGACCACCCGGATGTGATGATCGACCCTCCGAAGAGAATCAGGCCCAACAACAAAGACGCGTTGTCGACGCCCCGTAGGTCGAACCCAGTCAGCCAAGTCAACGTGACAAGCGTTCCGACCAGGCCGAGAGCCAGCGTTGCGAGGTTGCGTCCGATTCTCGTGCCGCGGTCGATGACCGAACGGGCCGTCGCAAACTCAGGTCGGGTTGCCCCGTCGGCCAGAAGGTTTGTCGCGGCGGCCGCGGCCACAAGGTTGAACGGGCCAAGGATCGACTGTGCCAGGCGCACCCCGGCCACTGCACCGGAGCCGGTGCCGCCGAGCACGAGCAGGGGCAGGACCTGGAGCGACTGCCCGAGTAGGAAATCCACCAGCTGCCAGCCTCCGGCCCTTGCGTAAGTGCGGTAAGGCACCCAGGACGGAATCCGAGGCAACCGCAACAGGAGGTACAACGTTGGCACGAGGAGCGAAAGCGACATGTAGCTCTGCAGAGCCACACTGTCGGAGCGAAGCTGCGGGCTGGCGGCCGCTGCCGCGGTGAGCAGCACTCGCAAGAGGTTCGCGCCGACCACCTTCCAGCGTCGATCCAGAGCGATCCCCCGGGTATTGAGCCAATCAAACCAAGCAGGGACCAGCGCTGAGACTCCAAGCCAGGCGAGATCGGTGGGGTCACGGACGCCAAGAGCCCAGCACACGGCCGCCATCCCCAGTCCCGAACCCAGGCTGCTCACGGCGGCGTAGTGCCACGGAACGTGCGAATTGGGCAGCCGTCGCTGCGTGATGAGCGCGGCCTGGTAAAGGGCTGCGCGACACAGACCCGTGAGCAACAGCGTAGCCAGCGTGAACAGCGCATACTGCGAGAACTCCGCCGGCACCATGGCAGCTGCTGCCAGAACCATCGCTCCCGCACCCGCCAGACTTGACAGGGCCTGGGCGATCGTGAGGGGTTGGCGCAGCCAGCCCAGCAAGCCGTAGGCGCGGCCGAACCACGGTGCAGATGAACCAAGGTGGTGGGGTCTCGAGTCACGCCCGAGACGCGTCCGATTCACCATGCTGCTCCCCTGCCGCATCACGGACACCACCGGACTGCCGTGAAGGAGGCCCTTCCTGGAAAGCCAGCGATGTCTGGCGGGACGCCAGGCTGGTGGTATGCCGCAGGATGTTGACGGCCAATAGAGCGGGCCGGGTTGGGATCACTCGCAGAGCGAAAATACGTCGTGCAAAGCCGAACGTCGTCCCCGGCAGCGCATACCAAGTGCCGTTTTCCGGAATGTTGAAGACGCCAAGTCATACGTTCGACTTATGGGTCCTGAATTCCGGCCACTTGGGGCCCTGACCGCCGCAGTCTCCGCTCCTTCGGCGCTGAACGGGCGGTTCTTCTCAGTCTGGCGACACCGCGTCGTCGTCCCCACCAGGCCTTCACCCGGCCGATTGTGAGCGACCAGATTCTGGCGTGCTGCTTACTGCTCACCGAATTGAGCCCCCAGCGGCGGGTGTAATCCGAGTGCATATAGTTCAGTAGTTCTGCTGGCGGAAAGCGGCCATGCAGCCAGGACCAGGTCGCCTCCATCGTCCTTCCGGGAATCAGCAAAGCAATGAGGTATTGCCGATAGAGGAATTGGATCCGTGATTCCGCCCCGCGCAGCCGCACCGACGGTGGCCACGCTAGCCGCCAGAGAACAGCTCGAACTCCTGGCGTTGATTCCCGCCTTGGCGCAGCCAGCCGCAGGGTATCCACCACTACGTTCCATGATTCGTCGACACTCGTCTTGATGCCCTCGATCCGTATCAGACGCTCGACAGCAGCGCCGTCCAGTTCCTCGCGGTCGTAGACTCGAGCCACGTCGACAAAACCCAGGAGCCGCCGAAACCGATCCTTGTTCAGATGCACGAGGAAGTGAACGTAGGACGTTTCCGCATCGAGCATTCTCACCGAATTGCAGTTGGACAGCGGAAACGGGAGGCTGCGCTCCCAGATGAGAACTCGGTTCCGGGACGGGATTCCGATCTTCAGTATGTCCCAGTGCAGATCGATGGGCACTCCGTCGTATACGAGATCGATCGACTGCAGGAAACCCCGATTGGCCAGATCCAAGGTCTTTCCACACAAAGGGTGGGTAGGTTCGACGGCTGCAATGATGTCGTCGATTCGGTCCAGATGGGCTGGGGACAGCAGCAGGTCCAGGTCGGTGCATGGTCGTTCCCCGAGCCGTGAGTACCACCGAGCCTCTGCTGCGATGCCCTTCGCGATTGCGACCTCAACACCGAGGTCATCGAAGAGGCCCCCGATTGATTCGATACCGCGCCACAGCCGCTGATGCCAAGCCTCAACCGAGGCATGTCTGGCGTGTAACAGTGCCAGCACAAGACCCCGCCACTGCTGATCGCTCTGTTCGACCTCGGTGAGGAGCAGACCATACATGCCGTGCGCGAGTGCTGAGCGCACCATCGGCATCGGGTCGCTCACCTTGGGCAGACCACGGCCGGCCGCGAGCTCGACCAGAGCCGGGTGAGGCCCGAACGGTTCAGCCCGCAGAGACTGTGGACTCACGTGCCTCCCTCCTGGCGCTATCACTCGACGACGTCGTAGCTGCCCCAGCCTTCGAGAGTGAGGCCAGTGGAGGTCTGGGGGACAGCGTTGCCCGGACGACCTTCTTGAGTGCTACCAAGGGCAGCGTTCGCCCGGGCTCGACGTTGAGCACCGTTGTAGCGAAGTCGGGCAGGGCATCGACAGCTTGAAATACGGTCATGTCGGCTGTCAAGCGCACGAAGCGCCCCATGACCTCTGCGAGGGACGCGACCCTCGGTGTGGTGTGGAGGCTGAGTCCATGGCCGAGGCGGTCGCGATAGTTCGTCGGCGTTTTCCTGAGCGCCGCGAGAGCCGACGGGGGAACAGTCGCGTCGAGAGTCTGTTGGAGATAACGCAAAGTGTCTGACAAGAGCAGCGACACCCGAAGGCGGCGAGCCTCTGCCACAACCACTTCCCAGTTCAGTTGGGCGGCCGGGACACTGAGGATGGCCATGGCATCAGCGATCCACCGGAGCGATGAACCGGAGTTGGCCCGCGCGCCGTCGACGCATGCATGTACGAGGTGGTCCGCCGCGCTCGGAATGAGCGTCGCCGTATCGCGGACGCGAACAGTCGCCCCGCGTTGCCAAAGCTCATCCCAGGGGCTGCCCGGCATGGAAAGGTTCGCGCTCGGCAGCCAGTGGAGGCGAACCAACCGACCGCGACTATTGCGTACCGGCGCGGCCGCAATCTGCCGCTCGAGCGGTTGAGTGGCCACTGGCAGCCACCCGACCGATCGCGCGACGCTTCTGGCACGGTCAAGATCCGCAGGCGGGACGAGAACGTCCATGTCATTCATGGCCCGGGTGCCGGCATCACGGTGATAACCGATAGCGATGGCCGCCCCGCGAAGCACCATAGTCGGAATGCCTACCGCGCTCAGTCGGCGGAGCAGCTCGGCAGCTTCCGTGAACAGCATGGTGTTCCGGTACCAGCTGAATTGATAGACGCCTTTGAGACGCGCCAGATCGGGATCGTCGACCCCGCTCGATGTCAAGGTTTTCGACAGCAACGGCATCAGCCGGTGGAGCTCCCCGGGGAGGAGGTCAACGTCTATCCGCGGCCGGACGGCAGACCAGGCGGCCGACCCGCGACCATCGCCTCGAAGTGCAGCTTGGAGAAGCATCTCCTGGATCTCATCTGGCCAGATGTCCCCGGGAAATCCGGGCCGCCTCACTGACTCTCTCCGGACTGGCCGGCATCGCCGCCAGCCGATGCTGGCTCGCCGCGAAGTGCCCTCCTGCGATCAAGGGCGGCCTTCACCACCTGCAGGTAGTGGCTACGGTGTTCCCGTTCCCGAATGCCGTTGTTGTCCGCGTGGAGTCGCCGTTCGAACAGCACGTCGTCGAGCAAGGACGTCGAGAGACTCATCACGTCCGCACTTGCAGACCAGTCGACTGTGACACCCACCCGCAAGTGGGTCGGAAACTCGCCGACGCGCAGAAACGTCTCACGCCGCATCAGCATGTTCGTCGGCAGGCAACCGGCCACCCGGTCGATCGGCGGCCGCAACCGGGCAAGCGCTTCGGCATCAAGATCAGGGCTGATGAACTCGCGGACGTGCCCATAGACGGCTTCGAGCTCCGGGTTCGCGGCGAGGGTGGAGGCTAGCCGCCGAAGCGCGCCGGGAACGAGCCGATCGTCAGCGTCGAGGAACGTGAAGAGATCTCCAGTGGCAAGGGCCACTGCGCGGTTGCGGGCTGCCCCATTGCCACCACGGTCTTGCCTCGTGTAGTGCACAGCCTCGCCGTAGCGACGGGCGACCTGTTCGGTGTCATCGTCCGAGCCGTCATCTACAACGACGATCTCGACCGGACGGTAATCCTGCTGGAGAACGCTGTCGATGGCCTCCCCGAGGTAGGCCTCGCCGTTGTAGACCGGGATCATCACGGAGATCAGTGGGCGTGCGTCAGTCAGGATGCTGATCCCTTCAGTCATCACCGCGCGCTCGCGGTCGATCTTGGCCTTGAGCGATCGGAGGAGTGGGTGCTTCTCAGGCCGCGACCTGAAGTTCATGTTGTCCCCGTGGAAACGCCGGAACAGGAGAACCTCTGGTATGACCTCGATACGTACACCCCGCTCGCGAAGCCTGACGAACAGATCGCGGTCCTCCGCGAACCGATAACTCGCGTCGAACCCGCCGACCTCCCGGAGGATCGCGGTCCGGATCATCGCCGAGACGAACGGAATCCCATCCAAGTCACCGAAGATGGTGTCCCGGGTCAGCCACTCTGGCGGCTCCACGCCCCGCTCAAGCATGATCTCCTGGCGGCCGAGAACACAGCCGACCTCAGGGTTGTCGACAAGATAGCCGGCTTGCCGCCGGAGCTTGTGGCTCGGAATGATGTCATCGTCGTCGAGGTAGGCAAGAAACTCGCCCCGAGCCAGTTCGAGGCCCGCGTTGCGGGCTGCGGCTAAACCCTTGTTCTCCTGATGGACGTACCGGATGCCAGCGAACTCCCGCGCAATGTCTGCGCTACTGTCCGTCGATCCGTCGTCAATGAAGATCACCTCGAAAGGCTCGTAGTCCTGCGCGTAGAGGCTCTCCAGTGCCGGACGCAGGAAACGCGCGCCGTTGTGCACCGCGACGACGACGCTAACGAGCGGCTCGGTCACGATGCTCTCCCCTCAGGTCCTCGAGAAGTTGCACAAGTACGGGTGGAACGTCGGCGACGTCGGCGCCGAGCTCGAGGACATACGCCGGCACATCCCGCACCAAGCGGGCCATGTACTCCAGCGCCTGCGCGCTCGATGTGTGCAGCTGGAAGACCGTGCTTGGCGCGAGCGCGGCAAGGGCAGCTGCCCGTGTCGCCGGGCGGACACGAGTGGGTAGCCCTCCGGTGATGGTCGGCATCACGATGGCTCGCAGCGGGAATCCTTCGATCATGCGGTCTGGGAAGTGCTGATCGACGAAAATGACCGCCTTCTCGGTGGCGAGCTCCCTGCGATTCGACAGTGCGGGAACGAGATGCGGCAGCCGCCTTAGGTTCTCCGCGTGTACCTTTCCCGAACCGTAGAGGCTGTGCAGCGTCGGTTCTGGGTCGACACTGACCATGGTGTAGTCGTCGCCGGCGTAGCGAAGCTCGGAGTTCAAGGAAACCAGCGCACTAGTCGACTTTCCCGAGCCGCCCTTCCCTACCAGTAGGACGCCACCATCCGGCAGGCCGACAGCACCACTGTGTACTTGCTGGTGTCCACGGCTCCCCATCCACCAGTGGAGGATCTGCCGAATCGGTGCGGCTCGCTCCCAGTAGGGAAGTGCTGCTGGATCCTCGACGAAGTACCAGGCATGGTCAGTGGCAAAGTCGACGGCGCTGAGCGCGCGCATCCCCGGTTGGAACACGCCACGCATCGACTCGTCCTCGAAGAAGTAGAAGGCGCC
>JBKPNA010000047.1:0-4904 GCA_046765695.1 Actinomycetota bacterium
GAAACTGACCTTCCACCGGGCGGCGCGGCGGATGATCCAGTGGCGGGCTGACCACCCGGAGACCACCGGTGCGGACGAGGCGACCGATGCCGTCCTGGACCGCATCGTCAACGCCTACCATGCGGCGCGGGAGGTCTTCGCCGAGCGGGCGCCGCAGGCTGCCGGAGTCGGCGGGTGAACCGTCCAGCGCTGCTGTCGCTCCGGGACCTCGGCGGTACCGGCCTGGCCGTGACGCCGATCTGCTTCGGCACCAGCCCGCTCGCCAGCATGGCTCAGCTCTACGGGTACGCCGTCGAAGAGGAACGGGCCATCGCCACGGTGCTGGCCGCCTTCGACAGCCCGGTCAACTTCCTCGACACCTCCAACGGTTACGGCGAGGACGGCCTCGCTGAACGCCGGATCGGAGCGGCGATCCGGCAAGCCGGCGGGCTGCCGCCGCGCGTGGTGCTCGCGACGAAGGTGGACCCGGATCCGCGTACCGGGGACTTCTCGGGTGATCGGGTTCGCGCCTCCCTCGAGGAGTCGCTGGAGCGGCTGGGGCTCGACCGGATCCCGCTGCTCCATTTGCACGACCCGGAGCGGATCTCGTTCACCGACGGAATCGCCCCCAGTGGGCCGGTGGCGGCGCTGGTCGATCTTCGCGAGCGGGGGCTGGTCGAGCACCTCGGGGTCGCGGGAGGGCCGGTGGGGCTGCTGCGGCAGTACCTGGAGACCGGCGAGTTCGAGGTCGTGCTGAGCCACAACCGGTACACGCTGCTGGACCGCTCCGCGGAGTCGCTGTTCCAGTACGCGGCAGATCGGGGCTTGGGCGTGCTCAACGCGGCACCGTACGGCGGCGGCATGCTGTCGAAGGGCCCGGGCGTGCAGCAGAAGTACGCGTACGGCTCCCGGGACGACCGGATCCGCCGGGCGGCAGAGACGATGGAGGCGGCCTGCCGGCGCTACGAGGTCCCGCTCGCCGCGGCTGCGCTGCAGTTCTCGATGCGCTCGCAGCCGATCGACTCCACCGTGGTCGGCGTGTCGTCGCCGGAGCGGATCAGCCAGACGGTGGAACTGGCGGGAGTGAAGATCCCCCACGAGCTGTGGGCCGAGCTGGAGCAGGCCACTCCGCCGCGGGAGCTCTGGCTTGACTGAGATGATCCTCCTGGCAGGTTTCGGACACTCGATCACGATTGACGCGTCAAGACGGCTAACGGGTGTTGGTTGCGCTTCTGAGACACTCGTTTGCCATCTTGACGCGCCTAACGCCCCCTTCGACGCAGGAGCCGCATGAGCGTTGGTTCGACCGAGCAACCGGTGTTCGCGACGTACCCCAGCCTGCGCGGGCGGACGGCGTTCGTCAGCGGCGGCGCGTCCGGCCTCGGTGCGGAGTTCGTCGGCCAGCTGGCCAGCCAGGGCGTGCGGGTCGCATTCATCGACATCGACGTGGACCGGGGCAAGGAGCTGGAGCAAGCGCTGCGGGAGGACGGGGCCGAAGCGCTCTTCGCCGAGTGCGACGTACGGGACGTCTCTGCACTGCAGCGGGCCGTCGCCCGGTCGGCCGAGCAACTCGGCCCGATCCAGGTGCTGGTCAACAACGCAGCCAATGATCACCGCGACCGGGTCGCCGAGATGGACCAGGCCCTGTGGGACGACCGGATCGCGGTCAACCTCCGACACCACTTCTTCGCCGCGCAGGCCGTCGCCGAGATGATGCGGGATGCCGGCGGCGGCTCGATCATCAACTTGGGATCGATCAGCGCGCACATCGACCTGATGGACCTTCCCGGGTACATCACCGCCAAGGCCGGAATTGAGGGCCTGACGCGGACCTTGGCGCGCGAATACGGGCCCTGGCGAATCCGGGTGAACTGCATCATCCCGGGGTGGATCATGACCGAGAAGCAGCTCACAGAGTGGGTGACACCCGAGGCTGAGGAGTCAATCAAACGGAACCAGTGCCTTCCTGACAAGCTGTACCCCGATGACGTGGCCCGGCTGCTGCTCTGGCTCGCGGCGGACGACTCGCGCGCCTGCACCGCCCAGCGCTGGATCGTGGACGGAGGTTGGATGTGAGCGCCCGTGCCGAGCTGTTCACGGAGCCGTGCACTTTCCACGGCGAGGGTCCGTTCTGGGACGCGGGGAATGACCGACTGCTGCTGGTGGACATGCTGGCCGGCGCCCTCGTGGAGGTCGACGCCGAGGGCGGCGCCACACGACATGAGCTGGGAGGAGTCGCCGCAGCGATTCGTGCCCGCCGCGATGGCGGCTACGTGCTCGCCACCGAGAACCGGTTCGCCCTGTTGAGCGCCGACCTCACAGTGCAGCAGCAGCTCCCGCCGGTTTTCACCGATCCCAAGATCCGGATGAACGACGGCGGCTGCGATCCCCAGGGCCGCTTCTACGTCGGAACGATGGCGTACGACGAAACCCCGGGAGCCGGGACCCTGTACCGGCTCGATCCCGACGGCAGTGTCGACGTCACGCTCCGCGACGTCACGATCTCGAACGGACTGCAGTGGAACCGCGCAGGCGACACGGTGTTCTACGCCGACACACCAACGGGCCGGGTGGACAGCTTCAGTTTCGACCCGGCCCCGGCTGCCTTCACCGATCGGCGAACCTTCACGGAGATATCAGGTGGCGGCAATCCCGACGGCATGGCCATCGACGAGGAGGACGGCATCTGGGTCGCCCTCTGGGGCGGCAGCGCCGTGCACCGCTACGACCCGGCCGGCCGACTCGACCTCGTTGTCCAGCTGCCGGTGACGAACGTGACGGCGTGCGCATTCGGCGGCCCAGACCTGCGGACCCTGTTTATTACCACGTCCCGGCAGGGCCTCGACGCGGACGATCAGCCCGAGGCCGGCGCCGTCTTCCGCTACGACGCCGGCGTCCGGGGCGCGCCGCAACACGCGTTCGCCGGCTGAGAGCGCTGACCGCACAGGCGGCGTGGGCCGACTCCGGAAATCGCGCGTCAGTGGTGGTGGCCGTGCCGGCCAAGGGTCTCCACGGGAGCCGCACCAGGGCGGGTCCACTGCGGCGCGGGGCGGCTGGTCGGGCCCCACGTGGCGTTCCCGTCGGCGTCTGAGCGCCAGTACCAGCATGAGTGGCTTCCCTCGGGCCAGCCGTCAGGGTTGTCCTCCCACGCCTCGCGGCGACCGTAAGGAGTCATGTCGAGCAGGCCCAGGGATGTGTCGGCCGGTTCGTTGCCACGGCCGGTCGTGGAGTAGGTGAGGAAGACGCGGCCGCCGTCGCGCAGGTAACAGATGATGTGCCCCTCCTCGGCAAGGAGGGGCGCCTCCACGCCCCGCACCGAGTACCAGGGTTGGGTGTAGCCCATGAACTCCACGTAGGAAGCCACCTCATCCCAACGGCCGGAGGTGAGAACCGCGAACGAGACGCCACTGGCATTGAGGTAGACAGCGTCCCTCATGTGCCAGAGGTTGAAGGTGCAGCCCTCGCACTGCCCCTGGTGTGGCGCGCCGTCGTACCACATGGAGTGGTAGACCACGAGCTCGTCGCGGCCCTGGAACAGGTCCACGAACGGGACGGGGCCGTCGGGTCCGACGACGTCGACCGTGCCGTCCACCTCCACCATCGGCAGCCGGCGGCGGGCCGCGGCGATGGCGTCGCCCTCGTGGGTGTGGGCCTTTTCCCGGACCAAGAGCTCGTCACGGGCTGCCTGCCAGGTGGCCCGATCAACAACGGGCGGGCGGCCGGGCAGCGCGGAGGCCGGGTCGGTCGATGTAGTCGTCATGGTGTCCTCCTTTACGACGGTCATCAGAACAGACTCGCGACCCGCCCGGAACTCATCGTTCCTGCTGGCGCTCAGTCATGCTGCTCCTGGCCGAGGTCCCGGCCGACGAGGACGACCGGATTCGTCAGTGTGCCGATCCCCGGAATGTCGACCGTGACGACGTCGCCCGCGCGAAGAGTGAACGACTCGTCCGGCACGATGCCCGTGCCGGTGAGCAGCACCGCGCCGACCGGAAAGGTGAGGGCGGCCATCAGCCACGCAGCGAGGTCCTCGAACGGCCGGGTGATGCTCGCCGTGCTGGTCGACCCCTCGTACGCGACCGCGTCGCCGCGCTGCACGCTGAGAGAGATGTCGAACGGCAGCTCCGGAGCCGCCCAGGTCGGGACGATCCCCGTACCTAACGAGCAGGACCGGTCGTACACCTTCGCCTGCGGCAGGTACAGGGGGTTCTCGCCCTCGATGGAGCGGCTGCTGACGTCGTTGCCGACCGCGTATCCGAAGACCTCACCGCTGGCATTGAGCACAAGTCCGAGCTCCGGTTCCGGGGCGTTCCAGGGCGAGTCGGCCCGGACGCCGACCGGCTCGCCGTTGCCGACCACCCGCTGCGCGGTCGCCTTGAAGAACACCTCGGGCCGCCGGGCGGCATAGACCCGGTCGTACACGCCCGCCTCGGTCGACTCCTCCATCCGGCCGGCCTTGCTCCGCTCATAGGTGACGCCGGCGGCCCAGACCTCCTGCGAGTCCACCGGCGGCAGCACGGTGCCGCCGAGATCTGCGGCAGCATCCGCGGCGTCCACGGCGACTCGAGCCTCGTCGAGCGACATTCGCAGCAGGTCATCCAGGCCGACCCCGAGCGGAGCGTCCCCGGCTTCGGTCCGGACGGCCCATCGGGCTTCGCCGCCGACGCCGAGCCGGACGAGTTGCAGAGTTGGGCTGGTCAATGGGACTCCCTGGCGACTCGAGGTCCGGTGGCACCGACCAGGAAGTCGAGGTCGGCGCCGGTGTCGGCCTGCTGCACGTGGTCGATGTAGAGGCGCTCCCAGCCGCGATCCGCGGAGGCGAACGCCTCGGTGACGGTCGGCGCCGGGGTGCGGCGGACCAGTTCCTGCTCCGGCACGTCCAGCTGCAACGTGCGGCGCGGCACGTCAAGCACGATCGGGTCTCC
>JBKPNA010000048.1:0-5029 GCA_046765695.1 Actinomycetota bacterium
GAGTAGGGCTCCTCACCGGGATCCTCCAGCGCGTCGACCAGGCTCACCACATCGGTCGGGTCGACATCGGCCACGGCCCGCTCCAGCGCGTCCAGCACGGGATCAGCGCCCAACCCCACACCCGCGGGTTGGTTCGCCGAACCCGTGTCGCGGGCCAGCTGGCGGGCCCGGCGGCCCAGCAGAGCCAGGTCACGGGCTCCGATCCGCCAGCGAGGGCCGGTGAGCAGCCGAACCAGCTCCGGGTTCGCCGTCACGTCGTCGACCAGCCGCAACGTTGCCGTCACGTCCATCACCTCAGGCAGGTGCAGCAGGCCGCCCAGTCCGACGATCTCCACCGGCACGTCGCGGGCAGACAGGTCGGCGTACAGGGGTGCGATGTCGGCGTTGCGCCGGGTCAGCACGGCGATGTCGGCCCACCGCGTTGCCTGCCCCGTGGTCCTCACCGCCACCACCTGGTCGCCGATCCAGGTCACCTCCTCCGCCCAGCTGTCGAACGTGGCCGCGCGGATCTGCCCGGCCGGAGCGCCCGCGGGCGGTTCCAGCTGACCCACACCAGCACGACCGGCAGCGTCACCGCGTAGCGGCTGGCTGAGCTGGTTGGCCACGTCCAGGATGGCGCGCCCGCTCCGCCGATTGACGGTGAGGGCGAACTCGGCCGCGGGGCGCCCTTCACGCCCCCGGAAGGTCTCGGCGAAGGTCAGGATGTTGCTGGCAGCGGCACCTCGCCAGCCGTAGATCGCCTGCAGCGGATCGCCCACCGCTGTCACGGGGTGGCCCAGCCCCTCGCTGGGTGTGCTGCCCGAGAACAGGCCGCGCAGCATCATCGCCTGGGCCGCCGAGGTGTCCTGGTACTCGTCCAGCAGCACCACGGCGAACGCCGACCGCAGGGCGGCCGACACCGGCGGCGCCTGGACCGCCAGCCTGGCGGCGATCGCCATCTGGTCGGCGAACTCGACCAGCCCGAGCCGCAACTTGAGCGCCTGGTACTCCTGCACCAGGCTGGCCAGCTCGAGCCGCTCCTGGGCGACGACCATCGCCCGGGCCACATCGGCGTAGGTCCGGCCGCGGTTGTTGCGCGGAGCAGACTCCAGGGCCACCAGCAGGTCTCGGGTGTGCTTGTCCAGCTCTGTCGGCTCCACCAGGTGCTGCTGCAGGTCGGCGTCCAGCCGCAGCACGCGCTCGGTGACAGTGGCCGGGCGCAGCCGGGAGATGAACTCGAACGGTCCGGCGGCCGCCTTGACCACCCGGGCGGCCAGGCGGTAGCGGGTGGCACCGGTGAGCATGTTGGGGTCCGCCTCGAAGCCCAGCCGCAACCCGTGCTCGGCGACCAATCGGGCGGCGAATGCGTCATAGGTCATGATCAGCTGCTCACCCGACTCGTCGACCCCGTAGTCGGCGACCACACCTGCCCGGAGCAAGGCGTGCCTGACCCGCGAGGACAGCTCGGCGGCCGCCTTGCGGGTGAAGGTGAGACCCAGCACCTCCTCAGGTTTGACGGCCCCGGTGCCGACCAACCAGACGACCCGGGCCGCCATCACGGTGGTCTTGCCGGACCCGGCTCCGGCGATGATCACCCCTGGTTCCAGCGGAGCGGTGATCGCAGCGAGCTGGGCGTCGGAGAACGGTACGCCGAGTGCGTCGACCAGATCGCCGGTCGTCCGCAACCGGGTTGATCTGTGAACCGGGATCAGGGTGTGGACGGTCACTGCACCACCTGCCGTCCGGCGGGCTGCGCCGGGCAGCTGCCGCGGAACGGGCAGTAGCGGCAGCCCTGTCCGACGCGGGCCTCATGCCGCTCGGACCGGATGATGTCGGCCGCCTCCGTCAGCCGCACGTGGACCCAGGTCGGTTGGGATCCGTGCGACTGCGAATCGCTCGCCGGCTCCGGGGCGCCGAACGGGAACGGCATGTCGTCCAGCGACGCCTGAGCGAAGACCTTGGGATAGCTGCCCGGTCCGTCCGAGAGCCGGAGATAGACCAGCTCCGCCCCGGCCGGCCGGGCATCCACCCCGGCCAGGTCTGCGAAGGCTCCCTGCTGGACCGCGAGCTGATAGACCCCCAGCTGGTCGTGCAGGGCTACGTCGACGCTCGCCGGAGGCGTCCGTCCGGTCTTGAAGTCCACGATCCGGATCCGGCCGTCGGGGTCACGCTCGACCCGGTCGGCACTGCCGCTCAGCTGCACCCGCTCGCTGCCGAGGTCGACCGAGCAGGAGAACTCCACCTCGGTACCCAGCAACTGGGTGGCCGCCTGGCGCGCTTCCTGCCAGGTCACGAAGCGCTCCAGCGCCGACTCGGCCTCTACCCGCTCGACCGCGGACAGCCAGTTGGCGTCGAAGTCGAGTTGACGCCACACCGCATCGAGATGTTCGGTCAGCTCGTCCAGATCGGCCCCGGTCCGGGCGGCATGGTCGGTCAGCACGTGGATCACCGAGCCGAAACTGGCCGCCGCGCTGCGCACCGACTGGGCCTGGGCCTGGCGGGACAGGAACCACTGCCGTGGGCAGCCGAGCAGGCTGGCGAGTTGGCTGCCCGACATCCGGACCGGCTCATCCGGCTTGACGACCGGCTCGGCCGAGGCGCTGAGCGGATGCAATCCCCACCACGACGCGGGGTCGGCTCCAGGCGCCAGCCGGTGCCCCTCACTCGCGGCGTCGCTGAGCCGGGCCAGCCGGTTGGCCGCCTGCTCGCGTAGGGCGGGCGAAGCCTCCGGATCGACGCTGGCTCCGCGCAGCTCACCGACCAGCGCAGCGAGGGTCAGCGGCCGCCGCGGCCGGCCGGGACGGACGTGGACGGGAAAGCCCAGCTCGGCGAGGAAGCGCGATGGCTGGTCACCCTCACCCTCCGTACCGGCCACCGCCGTGACGACCAGCCGGGACCGTGCCCGGGTGCACGCCACGTAGAACAGCCGGCGCTCCTCCGCGATGCGGCTTGCGGTCGGTGCCGCATCCGTCACTTCCCGGCGGCCCAGTCGATCGGCCTCGAGCAGGGACCCTCTGCGGCGTACGTCGGGCCAGGTGCCCTCCTGGACACCGGCCACCACGACGAGGTCCCACTCCAGCCCTTTGGCCCGGTGGGCCGTCAGCAGTCGAACCGCGGCGCCGCGGAGGTCCGACTCACGCATCGGGTCGGCAGGGATCTGCTGGCTCTCGATCTCGGCCAGGAAGCCGGTCAGTCCCCGCGGGCCGGAGATCTCCTCGCTGCGCGCGGCCACGTCGAACAGCGCGCAGATGGCATCCAGATCCCGGTTGGCCCGTCGCCCGGACTCCCCCGGCCGCGCGGCGTCGCGACGCAGCCGGTCCGGCCAATCCGTGCCGGACCACAGCAGCCACAGCGACTCCTCGGCGGTATTGCCGCCCGAGATGCCGCGGCAGCACCGCCACAGCAGGTCGGCCAGCCGCCGGGCGGCGTCCACCTCGGCGCCCTCCCCGCACTCGTCAAGCCGGTCCGGATGACGCAGCGCCAGGGCGGTCAGCTCGGCCGAGTGTCGTGGTAGGGCGCTGCCGGCCAGCTCGGCGCGCTCCGCCTCGCGCAGCGCCCGGCCCAGGCGGCGCACCGCCATGCTGTCCATCCCGCCCAACGGCGAACTGAGCAGCACCTGGGCCTCGTCCGGGGTGACCGCACAGCCGCGAGCGGCCACCTGGAGAGCCAGCAGCAACGGCCGGGTGGCCGGGTTGGCGGCCAGCGGGATCTCGTCGCCGGCCACCTCCACCGGCACCCCGGCGGCAGCCAGGGCGCGGGTCAGGTTGGGGATCATCGTCCGCCCGGCGCGTACCAGCACCGCCATCTCGTCCCAGCTCAACCCGTCCCGCAGGTGAGCGCTGCGCAGCGTCTCGGCGATGTGCTCTGCCTCCGCGCCGGGGCTGCTGCAGGTGAACACCTCCACCGCTCCCCGCGCCATCCCGGGCGCGGGCTGTGGCTCCCGGAATGCGGCGAACACCCCAGCCGGTAGGGCTCGGGGTACGCCGAGCCGGCGGGCGACGTTCCGGCTGGCGGAGAGGACCGCGCCACCGAATCGCCGGGTGGTGGCCAGCGGGAGCACCGGTGCCGGCGATCCGTCCTCGGTCCGGAAGCGGTCCGGGAAGTCGAGCAGGCCACGCGCCTCGGCACCGCGGAAGGCATAGATCGACTGATCCGGATCGCCGACCACGACGACGTTCCGCCCGTCGCCGGCGACGGCCTGCAGCAGCCGCACCTGTGCGGGGTCGGTGTCTTGGTACTCGTCGACGAACACCCAGTCCAGCTCGGCGCGGAGCCGCGCCACGATCCCCGGCTCGGCCAGCAGGATCCGGCAGCGGTGCACCAGCTCGGCGTAGTCGAGCACCCCCTCCGCATCGAGCACGTCGAGGTACTCCTCGAAGAACTCACCGGCGCCCACCCATTCCGGGCGGTCCGCTGCCTCACCCGCAGCCACGACGTCGGCCGGATCCATGCCGAGCTGGCGGGCCCGGGCCAGCACCGCCCGGATCTCTCCGGCGAACGCCCGGGTCGGGAAGGCCCGGGCGAGCGCGTCCGGCCAATGCGCGCGTCCGGTCTCGATGCTGCCCTGCAATGTCTCCCGGACCCGGAACTCCTGCTCGGGGCCGGTGAGCAGCCGGACCGGCGCAGCGATCGGATCGGCATGCGGGCCGAGGTGATCGGCGAACCGGCGGACCAGGGCGTACCCGAAGGCGTGGAAGGTCATGGCCAGCGGCGTCACCGTGGTACGCCCCAGCCGGCGGGCGATCCGCGCCCGCAGGTCGGCCGCCGCCTTGCGGGAGAAGGTGAGCACCAGGATGCGGTCCGGGGTGACACCGCGGCGTTCGATCCGGTCCACGACCGACTCCACCAGTGTGGTGGTCTTCCCCGTACCGGGGCCGGCCAGCACCAGCAGGGGGCCGCCCGGATGGTCCCCGACGGCCTGCTGGTAGGCGTCCAGGACCGGGGCGACGGGCAGCGGCTGCGGCGTCTGGATCAGACGGTACATGGTGGCGCGTCCTGCCGGGGAGGTGCGGATCTGGCGTACGCCGTCATTGGAGCAGACGCTACTGAC
>JBKPNA010000049.1:0-5902 GCA_046765695.1 Actinomycetota bacterium
GTGTTCCCGGCCGACGAGTTCTCCATCATCGGGATCGCCGGGGCGGCCGGGATCGCCGTCGAGCTGGTCGGCCTGTTCCAGGTCGAGCTGGAGCACTACGAGAAGCTGGAAGGCGCCCCGCTGTCACTGGTGGGCAAGGCCAACCGGCTGGCCACCATGATCCGGCTCAACCTGGGGATGGCCCTGCAGGGCCTGGTGGTAGTGCCGTTGTTCGCCGGCTGGGACGCCGCGACCGAGCAGGGTCGGATCTTCTCCTACGACGCCACAGGCGGCCGCTACGAGGAGCACGCCTTCTTCTCCGTCGGGTCGGGCTCCACCTTCGCCCGCGGTTCGCTGAAGAAGCTGTACCGCGACGACTTCGAGGCCAACGAGGCCACGATGGCTGTCATCCAGGCGCTGTACGACGCGGCCGACGACGACTCGGCGACCGGAGGGCCGGACCTGACCCGCAAGATCTTCCCGGTGGTGCTGGTGGCCAGTTCCGACGGCGTGCAGCGGGTGAGCGACGCCCGCATCGCCGAGATGGTTGCCGAGATGATGCAGAGCCGGAACTCCCGGCCCGACGGTCCGGGAGCCCCGCTTGTCTGAGCGTCGTCGAAAGGACGCCTGGTCATGAGCCTGCCGTTCTACGTTGCGCCCGAGCAGCAGATGAAGGACCGGGCCGACTTCGCCCGCAAGGGCATCGCCCGTGGCCGCTCGGTGGTGGTGATGCACTATGCCGACGGCATCTTGTTCGTGGCGGAGAACCGCTCCCAGGCCCTGCACAAGGTGAGTGAGATCTACGACCGGATCGGGTTCGCCGCGGTTGGCAGGTACAACGAGTTCGAGAATCTTCGCACGGCTGGCATCCGCTACGCGGACATGCGCGGGTACAGCTACGACCGGACCGATGTGACCGGCCGGGGGCTGGCCAACGCGTACGCCCAGCTGCTCGGCACCATCTTCTCCTCCGGTGGGGAGAAGCCGTACGAGGTGGAGATCGTGGTGGCCGAGCTGGGTCCCACGGCGGCGATGGACCAGATCTACCGGCTGACCTACGACGGGTCCGTGGCGGACGAGGACAACTATGCGGTCATGGGGGGCTCGGCAGACGTGATCACCGACGTGGTCTCTCGGGGGTTCCAGCCGAGTCTCAACCTGGCCGCGGCGACGAAGCTGGCAGTCGACGCGCTGGGATCCGACGGCGGTCCGAACGCCCCGAAACGCCAGCTGGAAGTGGACTCTTTGGAGGTGGCGATCCTCGACCGCACCCGGGCGCTGCCGCGCAAGTTCCGCCGCATCACCGGGGATCGGCTGGCCGCGCTGCTGGCGGACGAGATCGAGCCGGACGACCCCGGCACCGTCCCGCCGGCTCAGCTTCCGCCGGAGCCGTCGGTGCCGGAGACCGTTCTCGGCGACGATCCGTGACCCCCATGTCGCCGCCCGTTGCGGTCGTCGTCGGCACGGGACTGATCGGCGCCTCGGTGGGTTGCGCGTTGACCGCGGCCGGGTACCGGGTGCACCTGAAGGACCGCCAGATCAGCCACGCCCGGGTCGCTGCCGGCCTGGGGGCTGGGACGGTCGATGCCCCGGACGCAGCCCAGGTCGGTCTCGTGGTGGCGGCCGTGCCCCCGGACGCGATCGCCGGGGTGGTTGAGGAGAGCCTGCAGACCTACCCCGCTGCCACGGTCACCGATGTGGGATCGGTGAAGGCTGGTGTGCTGGACGCGCTGTGGCGGCGCGCGGTCGACCTTCGCCGCTACGTTGGATCCCACCCGATGGCCGGCTCGCAGCACTCGGGTCCGATGACCGCGCGGGCCGACCTGTTCGTTGACCGCACGTGGGTCGTGACACCACATCGCAGGTCGGATCCGGACTCGGTCGACGTGGTCACAGCCGCCGTACGGGCCTGCGGTGCCCGGCCGCTGGTGATGGACGTGGACGAGCACGACGCCGCTGTGGCCCGGGTCTCGCACCTTCCCCACCTGATGTCGGTGCTGATGGCGGGCCACCTGACGACGGTGCCGGAAACCGACCTGATCCTGGCCGGTCCGGGATTACGTGATGTGACTCGAGTGGCCGCGAGTGACCCTGCCTTGTGGGAGCAGATCGTGGGGGCGAACTCGGCCGCCGTGCTGAACGAGCTGCGGGAGGTCCAGGATCGGCTGGACCTGCTGGTCAAGGCGGTGGAAGCCATGCCGGCGGCCGAGGAGCTGCGGGGCCAGCTCGAGCGCGGTGTGGCCGGTACCCGGAAGATCCCCGGCAAGCACGGCAGCCCGGCGGTCGCGTACGGCCAGGTCGTGGTGGCGATCCCCGACGAACCAGGCGCACTCGCCCGGCTGTTCGCCGAGGTCGAGGCCGCCGGGGTCAACGTCGAGGACATCGCGATCGAGCACGACCCGACGCGTGAGGTTGGCTACCTGTCGCTTTCCGTGGCTCCAGAGGCAAGCGATGCGCTGATCGCGTCCATTCTGGCCCATGGTTGGACGGTCTCCTAGGTGAGGTACTTGAACCGTCATTGGTTTTTGGACCGAGCATCGGCTCGCCCCTAGGCTGAGGCGATGCCGAAAGCAACGACACCGACCGTGACGGGGGGCCGGCCCTTGGTTGTGGCGATCGACGGGCCGAGCGGTTCCGGGAAGTCCAGCACGGCTCGGGGGGTGGCCCGCCGACTCGGGCTGGCTTTCCTGGATACCGGGGCGATGTACCGGGCGGCGACCTGGCTCGCGCTGAAGCGTGGCGTCGACCTCGGCGATGTCGACGCGGTCGCGGAGCTGGTGCGCGGCGCGACGATGGACATAGTGCTGGAACCCGACGCGTTCAGCATCGCGATCGACGGTCACGATGTCACCAAGGCGATTCGAGCTCCCAGGGTGTCGGCGGTGGTCAGTGCGGTGGCGACCAACCTCGCCGTACGCACCGATCTGGTGGACCGGCAGCGACAGCTGATCGCCGATTCCGGTGATGGCATCGTCGCCGAGGGACGCGACATCACCACGGTAGTGGCGCCGGACGCCGACGTGCGGGTGCTGCTGGTTGCCGATCCGCAGGCTCGGGTCGCCAGACGGCATGCCGAGCTGGCCGATCACGCCGACGTGGACGCGATCACCGACCAGGTGATCCGGCGGGATCGGGACGACTCCACCGTGGCCGAGTTCACCTCGGCGGCCCCCGGCGTCATCGTCATCGACTCAACCGAGCTGACCTTGAACCAGGTGGTTTCTGCGATCTGCGACCTGGTGCCGGCGGGCACTTCATCGGCCCCGTGACTCAGCCGGCCGACAGGGACCTGACCGTACAGTCGTCGGCGACCCTGCCGGTGGTAGCGGTAGTCGGCAGGCCCAATGTCGGCAAGTCGACGCTGGTCAACCGGATCATCGGGCGGCGCCAGGCGGTTGTGCAGGACGTGCCTGGAGTGACCCGAGACCGGGTGTCCTACGACGCGGAGTGGAACGGGCGGCCGTTTGTGGTCGTCGACACGGGCGGCTGGGCGCCCGACGCCCAGGGCATGGCTGCCCAGGTCGCCGAGCAGGCCGAGCTGGCCATCGCCTCCGCCGACGCCGTGGTCTTCGTGGTGGACGCCACCGTCGGGACGCAGGATGTCGACGAGGCGGTGGTGCAGGTGCTGCGCCGCAGCCGCAAGCCGGTCGTGCTCGCCGCCAACAAGGTCGACGATCAGCGCACCGAGGCCGAGGCGGCCACCATGTGGAACCTCGGGCTCGGCGAGCCGTACGCGGTGTCGGCGCTGCACGGCCGGGGGAGTGGGGACCTGCTGGATGCCATCCTGGCCGCCTTGCCGCCAGCCCCAGCGCCGACGGAGGATGTCGAGCGGGGTCCGCGGCGGGTCGCGATCGTCGGCAAGCCCAATGTCGGAAAGTCGAGCCTGCTGAACAAGCTGGCCGGCCGGCGTCGGGCCGTGGTCGACGAGCTCGCGGGCACCACAGTCGACCCGGTCGATGAACTGGTCGATGTCGACGGCGAGACCTACCGCTTTATCGACACGGCCGGGATCCGGCGCCGCGTCAAGGAGGCGTCCGGCCACGAGTACTACGCGAGCCTGCGCACCCACGGCGCGATCGAACGGGCCGAGGTCTGCATCGTGGTGATCGACGCCAGTGAACCGGTAACCGAGCAGGACTTGCGCATCCTCACCGCGGTGGAGGAGTCGGGCCGGGCGCTCGTGATCGCGTTCAACAAGTGGGATCTGACCGACGAGGAGCGTCGCCGCTACCTGCGGCGGGAGATCGAGCGCGACCTGGTGCAGTTCGGGTGGGCGGCGAAGATCAACATTTCCGCCACTACCGGGCGGCACCTGGACCGGCTCGGCCCGGCGTTGCGGGAGGCGTTGAGCAGCTGGGAGTCCCGGATCCCCACCGGCCGGCTGAACGCCTTCCTCGGCCGGATCGTCGCCGCCCACCCGCATCCGGTCCGGGGTGGCAAGCAGCCGCGGATCCTATTCGGTACGCAGGCCCAGGCTGGGCCACCGACTTTCGTGCTGTTCACCTCTGGCCAGGTGGAGCCCGGCTATCTGCGGTTCGTCGAACGTCGGCTTCGCGAGGAGTTCGGCTTCGTCGGGTCGCCGGTGCACGTCCAGGTCCGAGCCCGGGAGAAGCGCAAGTCACGCTGACGGTGTTGTTTCGGCTCAATCGGTGTTGGCGTCGTAGGACTCGGCCAGCCACGCGCGTACCTGGTCGTCGACGTCATCAGGGCCGGTCAGCTTGATCAGGTGGACGTACCGATCGATCCCGGTGGCGACGATGCGGCTGATGCGTTCGTCCTCGTGCTGGTAGGGCAGGAAGATCCACAGCTGGATCGAGCGGACCTGCGGGCGGAACTGGGCAATGGTGCGGTCGCTCTTCAGGAAGATGCCGACGTCCACGGCGTCCTCGTGGACCGGACCGGCTGTTCGCAGCGCGTCGATGACTGCGGCGTAGACCTCGGTGACCCACCGGGGATGGCGGCTCAGGAGCTCTTCAGCCGTGATGCCTGGCACGCAGGTGTGGGCTTGTCGAACTCGCCCGAACTCGCGCTCGCAGTTGGGGCAGGTCCAGCGTGCCACGGCACTGAGTTTGCCGTACGGTCTGGCGATTCCGACCGAGACGTGCCCCGTAGTAGAGTTCCCCCTCGTGGCCTCGCCCTGTGCAAGGTCCGCGGGCTGTGGCGCAGCTTGGTAGCGCACTTGACTGGGGGTCAAGGGGTCGCAGGTTCAAATCCTGTCAGCCCGACCAATCGACAAGGCATCATCACACCTAATCAGCATTGTTTCATCCGGCAGCAGGGCCACCGTCGACCAGTCTGAGCGCCGGAGAGTTGGGCCCAGATTGGGCCCACCAGGCCGAATAAGCAGCGCCGACATCGAGGACAGCCTGGTGGTCGGGGTGGAGGTAACGGCTTGTGACCGCCGGGTCCTGGTGGCCCGCCACCCGCTGCAAAAGATGCAGCTCAATACCCGCGTCAGCCATCCAGGTCAACGCCGTGTGACGCAGGCCGTGCCGTACCAGCCCGGTCAATGCAAGATCATTTACCAGCTCGTCCCAGCCCGTTGCATCGCGTAGCGTTGCGGTGGTGATCACGCCTCCACGTGGTCCGACCAGCAGACGAGCCGAACGCGGACGGCCCTCGGTCAGCCGCACCAGCGTCTCCTGCAATGGCTCGATGATCGGCACCGAACGCCGCCGGCGCCCCTTGGTCTCCTTCGTGATGAGGCCACCTCGCCCCGGGTACGTCTGTCGACGCACCGCCAGTAGGCCGCGCCCGAGATCGACGTCGCCCACTTCCAGACCGGCCACCTCGCTGATCCGTAGAGCTGTGGTGGCCAAGATCATCACGCAATCACCCCATGCTTGGTGGCCACCGCGTTGCACCGCTCCATCGACCAGCTGACTGAGTGCTTGCACGTTGGGCAGCGCGAAGTCTCTCGGGC
>JBKPNA010000050.1:0-4528 GCA_046765695.1 Actinomycetota bacterium
CGCTGCCTGGGGCTGCACAGGACCAGCCCGTACGCGGCCGGGCGCAGGTGGCCGCGCAGCAGTCGGGCCTTGGCCTCGCCCTGCTTCGTCAGCGGCAGGTCCGTGACGGACGTGTGCTGACCGCTCAGGCTCCACTCCGTCTCACCGTGCCGGACGAGGTACACCTGAGTCACTCCAGCAGGGTATGGCACCCGTGTGCGGATCAGCCGCGTGCTGCGAGCGTCGGCCGTGCGCGAGCGGCAAGACCATAGGATGCGAGGGTGAGCGACCGCCAACCGGCGCTGCCGAACCGCCAGACGCTGTTCTCCGACGCCTTCAAGCGGTTCATCGGCAAGGGCTGGGCCCCCTTCCCCAGCACCGTGCCCGGCCGGCTGCCTGCAGCCCGGGCTGCGGTGCAGCGGCGGGCGGCAATCAGCAAGCGCTTCCCTGGCGAACGGCTGGTGATCGGCGCCGGTGGGCTCAGGGTGCGCAGCAACGACACCGACTACCGCTTCCGGCCACACTCCGCGTTCGCCCACCTGACCGGTCTCGGCACCGATCGCGAGCCCGACGCCATCCTGGTGCTCGAGCCCACCGACGTGGGTCACGACCCCACCCTGTACTTCAAGCCCCGCGCCCCCCGCGACGCCGAGGAGTTCTACGCCGACAGCCGGTTCGGCGAGCTCTGGGTCGGTCGCCGGCCGTCGCTGGCGGAGATGTCGGCGCTCTGCGGAATCCCCTGCGCTCATGTCGACGAGCTGGCCGACCACCTGCGCAAGGACGCCGAGACCACGCAGCTGCGGGTGCTGCCGGTCGACCTGGACGCCGACCTCGAGCGGCTGCTCGCCGAGCTCCGGTCAACCGCCCAGTCCGAAGAGAGCGACCAGGTCTCCCCCGACGCCGAGCTCGCGGAGGCGCTGAGCGAGCTGCGGATGGTCAAGGACGCGTACGAGATCGGCCAGCTCGGCGAGGCGTGCGCACGTACGGTCGAGGCATTCACCGCCGTCGTGTCCGAACTGCCTGAGGCGGTACGCCGGGGCCGCGGCGAGCGCTGGGTGGAAGGGATCTTCGGGCTGCACGCCCGGCATGCCGGGAACGCCGTGGGCTACGACACCATCGCAGCATCCGGGGAGCACGCCTGCACGCTGCACTGGATCCGTAACGACGGCGACCTGCGCGAGGGCGACCTGCTGCTGCTCGACGCCGGGGTGGAGCTGGACTCGCTGTACACGGCCGACGTGACCCGGACGCTCCCGGTCAGCGGCCGGTTCACCGAGGAGCAGCGGATGGTCTACGACGCCGTGTTCGAGGCGCAGCAGGCCGGAATCGAAGCGGCCCGGCCGGGTGCGAGGTTCTCGGACGTGCACAAGGCGGCCGTAACGGTGATCGCCCGCCACCTGCACGAGTGGGGCCTGCTGCCGGTCTCGGTCGAGGAGTCGCTGGCCGACGACGGCGGCCAGCACCGGCGCTGGATGGTGCACGGCACGTCGCACCACCTCGGACTGGATGTGCACGACTGTGCCCAGGCCCGACGCGAGGCCTACCGCGAGGGCACCCTGCGACCCGGGATGGTGATGACGGTCGAGCCGGGGCTGTACTTCAAGCCCGACGACCAGCTCGTACCGGAACGCCTGCGCGGCATCGGCGACCGGATCGAGGACGACATCGCGATCACCGAGACCAGCAACGTCAACCTGTCGGCAGGCCTGCCGCGGAGCAGCGCCGACGTGGAAAAGTGGATGGCATCGGTGTGGGCTGGGGAGAGCGCCACGCCATGACGACCGAGCCGCAGCGGCGGCATCTGCCGGGGATTTCGCCGGTGCGCCGCCGCCCGGCCGGCACCCCGCCTGCACTCAGCGAGCCGCCTGCACTCAGCGAGCCACTGACCTCGGTGGTCGCATGGGCGTGGTACGTCGACGGCGTCCGCAAGCCGGCGGAGAGCCTGACCGAGGCAGCCCAGGGTTGTACCGGCGAGGGGTTCGTTTGGCTTGGGCTGAAGGACCCGACCGACGCAGACCTGCTGGCGTTGTCGGCTCAGTTCCCGCTGCACCCGCTTGCGATTGAGGACGCCGTACACGGGCACACCCGCTCCAAGTTGGAGGCGTTCGACGACGACCTGTTCATGGTCATCTCCACTGTGTCCTATGTCGCCCACGAGAAGCTGACCGAGACGTCGGAGGTGGTGGCCACCGGCCAGGTGATGATCTTCCTCGGGGACCACTTCGTGATCACCGTCCGGCGCGGTGAGCAGGCCCCGCTGAGCGAACTGCGACGTTCGCTCGAGGCGGATCCGGCCCGGCTGGCCCGCGGCCCGTCCGAGGTGCTGTACGCGATCGCCGACAAGATCATCGACGACTACCTGGAGGTCGTCGCCGAGTTCGGGCAGGACGTCGACGAGGTCGAGACCATCGTGTTCTCGAGGCACGGCCAGCGCGAGGTGGAGCGGGTCTACCAGCTCAAGCGGGAACTGATCGAATTCAAGCGGTGCGTGATGCCACTCGGCGGACCGCTGGTGCAGCTCGCGACCCGGGAGCTGCCGGTGATTCCACCTGAGGCGCGGGCGTACTTCCGCTAGCTGGCCGACCACCATACCGAGGCCCGCGAGGCCGTGGCGTCCTTCGACGAGGTGCTCACCTCGATCCTGCAGGCGAGCCTCGCCCGGGCATCGGTCTCCGACAACGAGGACATGAGGAAGATCTCCGGCTGGGTGGCGATCGTCGCGGTGCCCACCATGATCGCCGGAATCTACGGCATGAACTTCACCAACATGCCGGAGCTGCACACTCGATACGGCTACTACGTCGTGCTCGGCCTCATCGTCGTGATCATGATCAGCCTGTATCTCGGCTTCCGACGCAACAAGTGGCTCTAACGGACCTCCCCCCAATCCGTTTCTCCGCACAAGGCCACATCTGGCGGCGGATCTGGCGGGTTTCGCTTCCGTTTCTCCGCCCAAGGCCACGAGTGGGGGCTGACTCGGCCGATCTGACTCCTGTATCTCCGCACAAGGCGGCATGTGGTGGCTGAACGGCGCGGTTTTGCTCCCGTATCTCCGCACAAGGCCGCATCTTGCGGCGGACTGGCCGGTTTGGCCCCCGTTTCTCCGCACAAGGCCACGTGTGGTCGCTGGAAGAGCCGATCTGACTCCCGTATCTCCGCACAAGGCCACGTCTGGCGTCGGTTCGGGCCGACTTCGCTCCTGTTCGCTGCCTTTGGTCACGCTCCGCGGCCGCTGTATCGGCAGCGGAGGCGAAGCAAGGGCAGCGACGTGGAGCTAGCGAGGGGCAGCCCCGAGACGAAGACGGGGTCCGCCCTCCCCGCCCCAGAGAGGGTGGACCCCATGACCTAGCACCCGCTAGGTGGATCTCAGAGGCCAGCGCGGCTCCGCGTGGTGTTCCGACCGGTCACCGTCGAGGCGATGACCACCAGCACGGCCGCCACGAGGATTGCAATGAGCCAGCGGGTCCAGTCGATGCCGGGGCTGCCGTTGCCGCCGAAGGCGGAGTAGATGAACCAGCCCAAGATGACGCCGCCGATCCCACACAGGATCGTGAGCCAGAGCGGGGTGTTGTCCCTGCTTCCGGGTGCCACGAACTTACCGAGCAGGCCGATGATAATGCCCGCGATGATGACACCGATGATCTCCATGATCTCCATGCGCGTTTCCTTCCGCTTGCTCGCCGCCCCGTGCGGCGAGGAGATACTGTTTACAGTGTAAACCCTCGGTTTACGACGTAAACAACAGGGGGTCGGTAACGATTGGCCCAACCGCGGGCAGCCGCCCGCTCGAACCCGTCAGGAACGTCTCCCGGGTGCACTCAGCCGAAACCGTCAGCCACCCGGGGGTAGCCGAATACCCCCGCTGACCAGGCCAGATAGTTATTCGAAAAGGGCTGCCCGGGCGCCAGGCATGCCCTGCAGCATCTCCCTCGCCTGGGCGGCGACCTTGTGCTCGCAGAGCACCTCGTACTTGGTGGCGACCGTCTGAGTGATTGAGGTGAAGTCACGCTTCCCGCGGCTCATCGCGTACGCGGCCGCGTTGAACCCGATACCGAGTGCGATGCCGATCGCGAGTGAGACGGCCAGCAGCAGCAGGAAGCTGCCGGGTTGGGCGAAGATCAGCATCACCAGGGCGACCAGCAGCCCGGTCGAGATGCCGGACTGCATCCCCTGGGTGATCACCGTGCCCCAGTTACGCCTCCCGAGCACCCGCTCGACAGACTTCAGGTCGGTGCCAACGATGGCGAGGTTCTGCACTTCGAACTTCTCGTCGGCCAGGTAATCTACGGCCCTCTGGGCGTCGGCGTAGGAGTTGTAGATCCCCACCGACTGGGGAAACTGCAGCTCGAACAGCGAACTCGGCTGCCGCTGCGACATGGCCATCGTCGTCCTCCTGACGTCCCCGGCCAATTTACTCCGCCGGACGCCTCGGAGCGCGTTCCGGTCAGCGGCGCCAGCCGGCCAGGGTGACCACGAACGTGTTCTCGACCGGCCGGGGAGTGCTGCCGGTGTAGTTGCTCAGCATGCTGAACACGTACCTTCGCCCATC
>JBKPNA010000051.1:0-4836 GCA_046765695.1 Actinomycetota bacterium
CATCCGCTTCCTGCTCGGCATCCCGCTCGGCAGCGACATCGCCAACGGCTACGCCTACATCATGGAGTCGATGTCGAAGGGCGCCCGGGAGAAGATGGGCACCCGGTGGCAGTTCATGTTCGGCCTCGGCGAGGTCTTCGCGATCCTGGTCATTACGATCATGTACGCCACGGGCATGGGCCACGGGATCCTGTGGCGGGTCGGCCTGGCGCTGGGGGCGGTCCCGGCCCTGGTGCTCCTGCTGGCCCGGCTCGACCTGCCGGAGACCCCGCTGTCGTTGCTGCACCGCGGGCAGTTCCGCAAAGCCAAGCAGGTATCCCTGCAGCTGTTCGACGACCCGCTCGAGATGCTGCCGGACGAGGACGTGCACCTCGAGAAGCCGAAGGTCAGCGACTTCCTCAGGGTGATGTTCGCGGACCCGATCAAGAAGCGGGCCACGATCTTCGGCTGGATCTCCAACGCCTGCCAGGGTGCGGAGTTCACCGCCTTCGGGTTCTACATTCCGGTGATTCTGGTGCTGGCCGGGGTCGGCGTATCCAGCAGCGGCAACATCACCGGCACCAACCTGATCACCGCGATGATCTACGTGCTGGCCACCATCTCCGGCTTCGTCGCGCCGCTGATGCTCGCGCGGATCGGCCACAAGGGCCTCTCCATGTGGGGATTCGGCCTCTCCTTGGTCGGCCTCGTGGTCGGCGCGCTGGCACTGAGCCAGGACTGGAAGATCGTCATCGTGATCGCCGCCTGCGTGCTGATGTGGGGCCACTACTGGGATGCGTCCAACGGGATGACGATCACCTCCATGGTGGCGCCACCACGCTTCAAGGCGACCGCGTCCGGCTTCGGCTACCTCTTCGTCAAGGCCGCCGCCTTCTTCGGCGCCTTCATCTTCCCGATCATGAACGAGGCCTGGGGCAAGGCCGGCGCCACCCTGGCGGTCTCGGTGCTGTCGCTGATCGGCTTCCTCTCCGCCTGGCTGATTCTCCCGGAGGTCCACGGGTATGTGGAGCGGGAGGAAGTGATCGAGGAGGAGATGCTGGCCGATGAGGCACCAGGCGGTCCGGCCGGACACGCGGCCGCGATGTAGCGGGCGGCGTACCGGATGAGCGCGTTGCCGATCGAACGCGCCGACGTCATCGTCGCAAGTCCGGGACGCAACTACGTCACGCTGAAAGTCACCACCAGCGACGGCATCGTCGGCTGGGGAGACGGCACCTTGAACGGCCGCGAACTCGCCGTGGCCTCCTACCTATCCGACCACGTGGCCCCGCTGCTGCTGGGACGGGACGCGCACGCGGTGGAGAACACCTGGCAGTTCCTGTATCGCGGTGCGTACTGGCGCGGCGGGCCGGTCACCATGGCCGCTATCGCGGCCGTCGACATGGCGTTGTGGGACATCAAGGGCAAGGCAGCCGGGCTTCCGGTCTACCAGCTGCTGGGCGGTGCCAGCCGGACCGGCTGCCTGGTCTACACCCACGCCGCCGGGCGAGACATCCCTGAACTGCTCGACTCCGTGGAACACCATCGCGAGCAGGGCTATCTCGCCATCCGGCTGCAGACCGCGATCCCGGGCCTGCCTGCCTCGTACGGGGTGCCGTCGGAGGGCAAGGAGTACGAGCCGGCCACCCGCGGCGCCGCACCCAAGATCGAGACCTGGGACTCGCGGCTCTATCTCCGCTACATCCCATCGGTCTTCGAGGCGGCGCGCGACAAGTTCGGTCCGGAACTGATGCTGTTGCACGACGCGCACCATCGGTTGACCCCCACCGAGGCCGTGCAGCTCGGCCGCTTGCTGGAGCCGTACGACCTGTTCTGGCTCGAGGACTGCATGCCGGTGGAGAACCAGGCGCTGTTCCGCCAGGTGCGCCTCGGCACCACCATCCCGCTCGCCATCGGGGAGATCTTCACCTCGCCGTGGGACGCGAACCTGTTGATCACTGAACGGCTGATCGACTACCTCCGGGCGACAGTGACCCACGCGGGCGGGATCACCGGCCTGCGCAAGATGCTGTCGTTCGCCGAGATCTACCAGGTCAAGTCGGGCTGCCACGGGCCGACCGACATCTCACCGATCAGCCTGGCCGCGGACCTGCACCTCGGGCTGGCGATCCACAACTTCGGCATCCAGGAGCACATGCCGCACTCCCAGCTGACCGACGAGGCGTTCCCGCACGCGTACCGGTTCGCCGACGGCAGGCTGCACCCAGGCGACGAACCGGGACTCGGCGTCGAGCTGGACGAGGAGCTGGCGGCCAGGCACCCGTACGAGCCGGCCTACCTTCCGGTCAACCAGCTGATGGACGGCACCGTGCATGACTGGTAACGCCGCCGAAGCGCGCGGGCTGCCATGAGAGTTGTCGTTACCGACGCGGACTACGCCTCCCTCGACATCGAGGCCGAGGTGCTGGGCGCCGCGGGGCATGACCTCGTGGTGGCCTCCTGCAGGACGGCGGAGGACGTGATCGAGGCGGCGGCTGGTGCCGATGCGGTGCTCGTCCAGTACGCGCCGATCACGGCCGAGGTGTTCGACGCCTTGCCGCAGCTGCGCCTGGTGGGCCGGTACGGCGTCGGGGTGGACGTCGTGGACACCGAGGCTGCGCGGCAGCGGGGGGTCTGGGTGTGCAATGTGCCGGACTACGGCACAGCCGAGGTGGCCCTGCACGCTGTCGCGATGCTGCTGGCGCTGCTGCGCAACCTCGCCGGGCACGATCGCGAGGTGCGGGCCGGCCGCTGGGACTACCATCTCGGCGGCGAGCTGCGACGGCCGAGCTCCCTGACCCTCGGCGTCGTCGGACTGGGCCGGATCGGCCGGATGACGGCGGAGCGGGCAGGCCCGTGGTTCGGCGAGGTGATCGGCTACGACCCCTACCTGCCGGATGAGGCCTGGCCCGTCGGTTTGGAGCGGCTTGAGCTGCCCGACCTGTTCGCCCGCAGCTCGGCGGTGACGCTGCACCTGCCGCTCACCGAGGCGACCCAGGGACTCGTGGGCACCGACCTCCTGGCACGCATGCCAACAGGCTCATATCTGGTGAACACGTCACGGGGTGGACTGGTGGATCTCGATGCGATGCTGGCGGCCTTGGAATCGGGTCAGCTTGCGGGGGTTGCGCTCGACGTGCTGCCCACCGAGCCGCCGCCGGCGGACCACCCGGTGCTAGGGCATCCGCGAGCGCTGATCACACCGCACGTCGCCTGGTACTCGGTCGAGGCCGAGAGCGAACTGAGGCGCAAGGCCGCGCAGAACATCGTCGACTGGGCGCGGACCGGACGGCCGACGTACGCCGTCGTCGAGGGTCAGCCGAGGTGACTGCCGAACCACTCCATCAGCTTCGCGTACGCGGCTGCTGCGGCCGTCGCGTTGTAGCGCTGACCGGTGTCGTTGAAGAAGGCGTGGTTGGCATTCGGGTAGGTCACGATCTCGTGGGTGAGGCCGGCCTGCTGCAGCGCCGCCTCCGCGGCGTCCCGACTTGCATTCACCCGTTGATCCTGCTCCGCGTAGACGCCGAGGACGGCCGCGTTCGGGGAGCCGGCGAAGTCGGCGCCCTGCGGCAACGGCCCGTAGAACGGGGCTGCCGCCGCGAGCCGTGGCTCACCCGAGGCGAGCAGCGTCCACACCATGCCGCCACCGAAGCAGAAACCGACGGCGCCGATCTTGGCCTGCGGCGTACGCCGTTGCAGTTCGCCGATCGCAGCCTTCATGTCGGCGACGAACCGGCTGTCCGGCACCCGATTGAGTGCAGCGGTGACCTCGGCATCGTCCTTGAAGGAGGCCGTGCCGCCCTCCTCGGAGAGCAGGTCGATCGCGAGTGCGGAGTAGCCGCTTGCCGCCAGGCGACCGGCTACAGAGCGGATGTGGTCGGTGAGTCCACGGTTCTCGTGCACCACGAGGACCGCACCGCGCGGCCCGTCGGCCGCCGCCCAGGCACCCTGCAGCTCGCGGCCCTCCGGGCCGTCGAAGGTGATGGAGTCGATGGGCAGCGGTGAGGGGCCCGCGGGTGACGACCCGGCCGAGCCGCCCATCGTCGGTCCGCTGGTGCCACCGGAATCGGTTGTCTCGCAGGCGGCCAGCATCGGCGCCGCGGCGGTCACGGCGACACCCAGCATGCCGAGGCGCCGCAGCGCCTCCCGGCGGTTGACGATGCCGTCCGAGTAGTCCTCGACGACTTCTTCGGTCAGATAGGCATTGAATTGGGTCACGGCATCACCGTAGGCGGTGAGACCGCCTTGGAGCACCCAGCGGCAACTCACCTTGCACCCCTTCGTTCGACGCTGCACCGTCTGCAGGGGGTGCAGCATCGGGCTACGAGGTGCAGCGTGCGCGCGTCGCCAGCAGGTCCAGGTCCCGCTCCGCGTACCGCCGGTGTTCCCACTCTTCGCTCAGGACGGCCTGCAGGCAGCGGCGTACCGGGAAGCTCTCCGACTCCGGGTAACCCGGCTCGGTGACAGGCTCCGTCATGCCGGCGAGCTTCGCCTCGGTGAGGTCTGCCAGCACCTGGCGTACCACAGCCTGGCGATCGGCTCGCACGGCGAGGACCTGCTCCAGCGACGGACGGACCTCCCGGTCGCGCGGCACGCCCGGCTGGTCAGGCATCTCGTCGTGGGGTAGATCGAGCGGATCCCAAGGTGACGGCTCGCCCAGCACCGCCCGCTTCACCCAGGCGTCGGTGGCGAAGACCAGGTGGCGCAGCGTTTCGACGAAGGACCACTCGTCGTCGACCCGCTCATACAGCAGCTCTGGTGGCATCGACCGTGCCCGATCGACGGTCTGCTGCCACAGCCGTTCGAGGACGTCCCAGGCCTCCCGGAACCCTGCGGCGTCGGCCGGCCGCATCTTGG
>JBKPNA010000052.1:0-3258 GCA_046765695.1 Actinomycetota bacterium
TGCTGCTGCAGATGCCGATCTTCCTGGCGCTGTTCCGGGTGCTGGACGGCGTGGCCCGGACCAACGAAGCGGGCGAACCGCTGATGCGCGGCTACTGGCTGAAGGAGCACCCGGAGCTGGTGGATTCGCTGAACCAGGCGACCATCTTCGGGGCCCGGCTCTCCGACACCTTCCTCAAGGTGCCGTTCACCAACGGCATCACCAGTGTGCACGTGGTGACGGTGGTGCTGATCGTCGCCATGACGATCACCCTGTTCATCACCCAGCTGCAACTGATGCGGAAGAACATGCCGCCGGAGGCGCTGACCGGGCCGTTCGCCCAGCAGCAGAAGATCATGCTGTACCTCTTCCCGCTGATCTTCGCGGTCGGCGGCATCAACTTCCCGGTCGGCGTGCTGATCTACTGGTTCACTTCCAACCTGTGGACGATGGGCCAGCAGTTCTACGTGATCCGCCGCAATCCGGCACCCGGCACCCCCGCGTACGACGCGTGGGAGGAGCGGCGCAAGGCGCGGCAGCTGCGGCACGGTGGCGGCGAGGAACGTGACACGGGCGAGGAGCCGGACGCGGGTGGGAACGGGGCGAGGCCCTTGGCCCCGGTGCCCAGTGATGATGGTGCCGCGACGGCCGCGGCTCCGCCCCGGGTGGTCCGGCAGCAGCCACGTAAGCAGAGCCGCTCGCAGCGCAAGCGGTGAGCGGAACCCGGGGCGGGCGTACGCCCTGGAGAGAAAGGAACCAAGTGAGCGACCAGATGGAAGCCGCGCCCCGGGCTGAGCAGGAAGGTGCGGACAACCCATTGGAGACCGAGGCGGAGATCGCCGCGGACTACCTCGAGGAGTTGCTGGACATCGCCGACCTGGACGGAGACATCGACACCTACATCGAGGGTGACCGTGCCCACGTGTCGATCGTCAGCCAGTCCGACGCGCTGGTCGGGCCGGACGGAGAGGTGCTGGACGCTCTGCAGGAACTGACCCGGCTGGCGGTGATGACCGAGACGGGTGACCGCAGCCGGCTGATGCTCGACGTGGCGGGCTACCGGGAGCGGCGGCGCAAGGAGCTGATGGCTCTGGCCGCGGACGCGGTGCGCGAGGTCCGGGACTCCAACGAACGGGTGCCCCTGGCGCCGATGAACCCTTTCGAGCGCAAGATCGTGCACGACGCCGTGGCCGCCGCAGGCCTGACCAGTGAATCGGAGGGTGAGGAGCCCCGCCGGCACGTGGTCGTCCTGCCGGCTTAATTTGGTCTGGCTCCTCGGGCATCGCGCTCTACCCCGCCGGCGTCGTCGCGCGCGCAGAGGAAAGAACGCCTCTGCTCGCTCCTCCTCCGCTCGGCGGCGCGCGATATCGACGCTCGGAGCCTTGCAACGGGCTCTATCACCCTTGACCTGTCGTCTCTCCGCACAAGGCCACAAATGACGGCCCAAATGGCGCTTCTGGCCTTCGTTTCTCCGCACAAAGCCACGAGTGGCCGGTGTTTCCTTGGTCGTCCTTGTCCTCGGGCTTTAAACACGCGGGGGTCGGCGTCGGCGGTTAGGGTGCCGTCATGAATGACACCGTGGTCCAGAACTACGTCAACGGCAAGCTGGTCGACTCGACGGCGACAGAGTTCACCGAGCTGGTGGACCCCGCCACGGGCAAGATCACCGGCCGCTCCCCCAAGTCGACGCCGGAGGAGATCGACGAGGCCATGCAGGCCGCGGCGGCGGCCTTCGAGGAGTGGAAGCGGACCACACCGTCGCAGCGGCAGCAGGCATTGCTGCAGCTCGCGGATGCGATCGAGGGCAACAGCGACGAACTGGTCGAGCTGCAGAGCCGCAACACCGGGCAGATCAAGGCGCTGATCGCCTCCGAGGAGGTCAAGGTCGGCGCGGACCAGGTGCGGTTTTTCGCCGGCGCGGCCCGCAACCTTGAGGGCAAGGCGACCGGTGAGTACATGGTTGGCCTGTCCTCCTCGATCCGCCGGGAGCCGATCGGGGTGGTCGCCCAGGTGACCCCGTGGAACTACCCGCTGATGATGGCGATCTGGAAGATGGCGCCCGCGATCGCCGCCGGCAACACGGTGGTGCTCAAGCCCAGTGACACGACCCCGCAATCCACGGTGAAGTTGGCCGAGATCGCCGGGGAGATCCTGCCACACGGGGTCTTCAATGTGATCAACGGGGACGGCCAGACCGGCAAGATGCTGGTCGAGCATCCGACACCCGGCCTGGTCTCGATCACCGGGTCGGTCCGGGCCGGCATCTCGGTCGCCGTCTCGGCGGCCCAGCAGCTGAAGCGGGCCCACCTGGAGCTCGGCGGCAAGGCACCGGTGGTGGTGTTCGCCGATGCCGACATCGAGGCGGCGGCCGACGGTATCGCCATCGCCGGTTACTTCAACGCCGGCCAGGACTGCACCGCCGCGACCCGGGTGCTGGTGGCCGAGCAGATCCAGGACCAGTTCGTGGAGGCATTGGTGGCCAAGGCCAAGGCGACCCGACCGGGCGACCGGGACGATCCGGATGCGGCGTACGGCCCGCTGAACAACGCCGGTCACTTCGCGAAGGTCTGCTCGGTGATCGACAACCTGCCCGATCACGCAACCGTGGTCACCGGCGGGAAGCAGTTCGGCACAGAGGGGTTCTTCTTCGAACCGACCGTGGTCACCGGGCTGCACCAGGAAGACCAGGCCATCCAGGAGGAGATCTTCGGGCCGGTGATCACTGTGCAGCCGTTCAGGGACGAGGCGGACGCGCTGGCCAAGGCCAACGGGGTGCCGTACGGGTTGTCGTCCAGCGTCTGGACCCGTGATCACGCCACGGCGCTGCGGATGTCGCGGGACCTCGACTTTGGTTGTGTCTGGATCAATACCCATATCCCGCTCGCCGCCGAGATGCCGCACGGGGGTTTCGGCCGGTCCGGCTACGGCAAGGACCTGTCGAGCTACGGGCTCGAGGACTACACCCGGGTCAAGCATGTGATGAGCTCACTGGATTGACGGTGAGGGTCGTCGAGCAGGTCTTCGGGTCTGCCACTGTGCAGATAAGTAGATATGTCGACATTCTGCGAACGGATGGTGTGGTTCGCGGTCTGATCGGACCGCGCGAGGTGGACCGCATCTGGGACCGGCATGTGCTGAACAGTGCGGCAGTGGCGGGCCTGATCGCGCGGCAGGCAACGGTGGTCGACGTCGGCAGCGGGGCCGGGCTGCCCGGCATACCCGTCGCCGTGCTCCGTCCCGACCTCCGCGTCACCCTGCTGGAACCGCTGCTCCGCCGGG
>JBKPNA010000053.1:0-4028 GCA_046765695.1 Actinomycetota bacterium
GTCCGAGCCAGGGGCCGTAACGAGTCCGTTGAGTGGTCAAGAGCAAGAGGTCGAGGTCCGCGCCCATCCGAGGACGCTCGTATGCGTACGAGCCCACTATCGCGATCGCCAGCAGGTCGGCGGTCGCGGCTGCCCAGGGCCGAAGACCGCTGAGCAGCTGCCCGACCTCGCGCCGGCGGCCCTTCAGTCGAGCCGAGACGCCGAACGCCCCGCGAGTGGTCGCCGGCACGAACCGCCTATTTCCCGCCGACACCGACCAGGCCGGCTAGCAGCCAGCGTCGGCCGAAGAGGTAGAGCAGGAAGATCGGCAGTGCCGACAAGACGACGGCGGCCATCAGACCGGGAACGTTCGTCAGGAACTCGCCCTGGTAGACATAGAGCGAGAGTGTGAGCAGTCGCCACTGCGCCGACTGTGTCAGCAGCAGCGGGAAGATGAAGCCGTTCCAGGCGCCCAACGCCGTGAAGATGCCGACGGTCATGATTGCGGCCTTGCCAAAGGGCAGCACGAGGTGCCAGAAGATGCTTGCTGCCGAGGCGCCGTCCAGCGACATCGCCTCGTAGGCCTCCCGCGGAACGTCCCGGAAGGATCCGACCAAGATCAGGATCGAGATGGGCAGGGAGAAGGCGGCGGTAGGGAGGATGATGGCGACCAGCGTGTCGTACAGTCCCAGGTCGATCATCATCATGTAGACGGGGATGATCGTGGCCTGTGCTGGAATGGCCAACCCGAACAGGAACACCTGGAACGTCGCCGGGATCAGTCGACTGGGGGATCGGACGATCGCGTACGCGGCCGGCACGGCACAGCAGAGCACAATCGCGACCGTTCCAGCCATCACGATCAACGTGTTGAAAAAGTAGCGGACGAACCCGTGCAGGAGCACGTAGGTGTAGTTCTCCAAGGTCAACGACGCCGGTGGGCGGAGCGGGGTGCTGCTGCTCAGGTAGTCACCGCTCGTCGAGAGGCTGTACTTGACCAACATATAGAGGGGAACCGCGGTGATGATCAGCCAGAGCGTCACCCCGACCCCGGCAAGGTAGTTCGGCCGAAGGCGATGCCCGCGTTGCCTTTGCGGCGTCACACTGCCCCGTGGTGGTGGGACTACTTGTACTGAAGGTGCCAGGGTGCCGCCGGCTGGGTTGGTCGTGATGTTGGTCATACCTAGACCCCCTCGTACGTGCTGCGCATCTTGGAAAAGCCGGAGACGCGGACCAGGAGCAGCGAAAGGGCTGTCGCGACGACCACCAAGACCAGCGCGATGGAGCTGCCGTATCCCATGTTGTAGCTCTTGAACCCCTGCGCGTACATCTCGTACGGGAGGATTCTCGTTGCGATTCCGGGACCGCCCTTGGTGAGGATCAGGACGGTCTCGAACGAGGTGAGTGCTCCCACGATCATGATCACCGAGGATGTCACGATGGTGTGTCGCAGCAAGGGAATGGTCACATGGAAGAACTGCCGGAATCGGCCGGCCCCGTCGATCGTCGACGCGTCGTAGAGAGATTGCGGTACGGCTCGTGCTGCACCCTGGTAGAGCACCATATGAAAGGGAATGAACTGCCAGGAGCCGACAATGATCACCATCATCAACGCCCCGGTGGGGTCGCCGATGATGTTGCCGCTCGGGTACCCGACGAAGGGCCCCAGCCAGCCCGCGAGCCCGAAGTTCGGGTCCAGCAGGACGCTCCAGGTGATGGCGATGGCGGTCGAGGAGAGCACCAAGGGCACGAAGAAGACCGCGGCCAAGATGGCGCGGTTGCGTTGGTATCCTGCGGCCCAGACGCCCAGGGACAGCGCCACCACTGTCTGCAGCAGCCACGACCCGATGGTGAAGATCGCCGTGATCCGCAGCGAATGGTACAGGTTCGGGTCCGTGGCTAACCGCTTCCAGTTCTCCAGACCGTTGAATCTTGGCGTTCCGATGCCGCGCCACTGAGTGAATGACAGGTACACGACCAGAGCCATGGGCAGCAGGGCGAACGCCGCGAAGTACAGGACGGCTGGCACGCCCCAGAGCAGTCCTGGGCGACTGGTCTTGTCGGCAGCCCCGGTGCTGCGGAGCTTCTGCTGGGGCAGCTCCCGCACTGCCACTGCCGAGGCAGTCATGACGATGCCTCGGCCTGCGGCGGATTGATTGGCTCACGGCCGACTAGGCATACCATGATCACTGCCCGTTCATGGTGGTGATGAATTGGTCGGGTGTGATCTGTTTGTTGAACACCTGCTGGAGATTGGTGACCATCTTCTCCGCCACGTCGGAGGCGAACGCCTGGTCCCAGGACAATGTGAACGTCGGGGCGGTCTGGACCATGGAGTAGACAGCCTTGGCGAATTTCGGATCGGGGGAGTTCTCCAGCTTGCTCTCGATGCCGGAGATCGCCGGAATCTCGCCGGCCTTGATCAGTTGCCCCACGTAGGTGTCGTCGGACATCTGGTGCAGGAACTTCACGCCGTCATCTGCCCAGTCGCCTGAGGTGACCGAGAAGTAGTTCGTCGGGTTTCCGACGACGTTCTTGGGATCACCCTTGCCGCCGGGAAGCAGCGGGAAGTTGGCGAACCCCAGATCGTTCTTAGCGAAGTCTGGCGCCGCGTTGACCTGGCCGGTGAACTCCCATGTCCCCATCAGGTGCATGGCGCCCTTGCCCTGGGCGAAGAGGGTGGATGCGGCATGGTTGCCGTAGGCGACCGAGGAATACTTGTCCCCGAAGGCGCCGGCGTCGATCAGTCCGACGATCTTGTCGAGGGCTTCCTTGATGGCCGGATCGCTCCAGGCCCCGGCCGTGCCCTTCGCGATGTTCTCGAACACGGTGGGCGAACCGATGCGATCGACCAGGTACTCCAGCCACATCAGCTCCGTCCACGAGTCGGCACCGCCCAGCACGAACGGGACGATGTCCTTGGACTTGAACACCTTGACCAGATTCAGCAGGTCGTCCCAGGTCTTGGGGGGTTGCACGTTGTTCTTGTCGAACATGGACTTGTTGTAGTAGAGGACGACTGGTTGCATACCCCTCAACGGGATGCCGTAGGGCTTGTCGTTGATCCCGCCGGCTGCAAGGACGGACGGGAGCCACTTCGCCTTCCATTCGGCGTCCTTGTCGAACGCCGAGGTGAAGTCCACGAGCAGGTCGTTGGTGGCGTACTCGCGGATGCTGCCACCACCCCAGTTGAAGAAGATTCCGGGGCGGTTCGGCGTGTTCATCGCTGTCCGGACCTTGTCGTTCATGCTCGTGCCGGCCGTCGGAATGGCGACGAGCTTCATCTTGAACTTGACGTCGGGCATTGCGTTGAACCGATCGATGGCTTGCTGCTGGGCCGGTACGAGCGCCGCCTCGTCTAGCGTCCAGACCTCCGCCTGGCCGCCGCCACCGCCACCGCCGCCACCGCCACCACTCGGGGACTTCCCCCCGCAGGCTCCGAGTGCTCCCAGTGCGCCGATTCCCGCGATTCCTGCGAGCAGGCTCCGGCGAGAGATCTGTGGGATGTTGAAGTTGTCCATTCTGGTCTCCTCCTGTGCGGGCAGTCTCCGCTGCCCGTGACTTCGTTGTCTGGACCGGACGGCCTGGTGTCCCGAGGGAATCAGGTTCGTCAGGCTGGCTTGCTACCTGGCATCACGCCAGGAGAACTGTGGTGTGTAGCCGAGCTTCCGACGGGCCTTGGCGTCGGTGATCAGGCCGTCGGTTCCCTGGATGTCCTTGGCCATATCGATGAGGTCCGGCCAGATCCGGGCCACCAGCTCCGTCGTGTCCTCGGTGTAGGTGGTGTCGGTCGTCAGGTAGAAAGGCTCGAACTCGTCCAGGTCTGCCCTGGCGTCGATCGCTAGCACTGTCGCGTTCGCGACGTCACGGGCGTCGACGTACTGATACGTCGTGACGACGGGTCCGCCGATGTGGTCGGGGCTGGAGTCCGGGGTCGAGCCGTAGGTCTGGCTGTAGTCCCGGTGGGGGAAGTTCACCCCCATCAAGCGGAACGCGACCGACTTGAATCCGTACGCCCGGCCGAACGCCTGGAGCAGTTCCTCGCCGAA
>JBKPNA010000054.1:0-10543 GCA_046765695.1 Actinomycetota bacterium
GACCGAGGTACGGGCGTGGTTCAGATGCCACGATGGGCGCAACTTCGGCAGTGTGCCCCCTACGCCGTCTCTCTCGCGCCCGTCCCATCCGGTCTCGATCGATTCTCTGCCGGGCGACCTACAAAATGACTGGAATTCGTAGTTCCGCTCCATTGAGCCTGACCTCCGATTGATCAACGAGGACTGGCTTGCTGCTGTGACTTGGCGCGCCGCTGATCGCCGTCGCCATGGCTGGGCCTATATCCAGCGAACACACCACACCGAGACCAAAGAGTGGACGTTCAAGAACGGCTAAACAGTGCGCGGGCTCTCGGCGTGCACGACTTGAGCATTTGTCCGCAGATGCCGGCAATCCTGCGACGTCTCTGACGCAGGAGCATCCCGTTGTGACTAGGTGTTCCGCACCAGTGGATCCCGCCTGCCGGCCGTAGGGCGTCTGCCCCGGCTTACCCTTTCAAGGCGGCAGCGCGGGTTCGAATCCCGTTGGGGATACCACGCTCAGGGCCGAACCGGTCCCCTGCTCCGCTCGACCTTCGCATCGCGGGTCAAGGCGGGCCTCCGGGCGGCCGGCCGGCGCGTGTCGTCGCTCCGAGCTGCGCCGCGGGCCTTGCACGAATTGGCTCAGGAGGAGCGGCGTCTGGCTGTGGGTGCTAGTGCCGGATTGGCAAAGGAGTTGTCCACCGGGTTGACAGTGGTGCCGGGCGCGACGATCTCGTCGATCCGGTCGAGCACGCCTTCCTCGAGCACGACATCGGCTGCTGCCAGCTGCCCGTCGAACTGCTCCATCGTGCGCGGTCCGATGATTGCGGACGTGATCGCTGGGTGGTTGAGCACGAAGGCGATCGCCATTTGGATGAGCGTGATGCCGGACTCTTCGGCGAGTTGCGCCAGTGCCTCGACGGCGTCGAGCTTCCGTTGGTTGGCCGGCTGGGAGAGGTCGAACCGTTCGGGCAGCCGGCTGGCCCGCGATGATTCCTGTTGGCCGCTGTCCTTGCGCCACCGTCCGGAGAGCCAGCCGCCGGTCAGGGGGCTGTAGGACAGGACGCCCATGCCGTGGCGCTGGCAGGTGGGCAGGATGTCGTCCTCGATGCGCCGCACGAGGATGGAGTAGGCGGGCTGCTCGGTGACGAAGCGTTGCAGGCCCCGCTCCCGCGCCACCCATTGGGCCTCGACAATCTGACTCGCAGGGAAGGTCGAGGCACCGATGTAGCGGACCTTGCCTTGGTGGACGAGGTCGGTGAGTGCGCCCAGGGTTTCTTCGATGTCGGTGTCGGTGCGCGGCCGGTGTACCTGGTAGAGGTCGATCCAGTCGGTGTCGAGGCGGCGCAACGAGTCCTCGACGGCGCGCATGATCCAGCGCCGGGAACTGCCCTGCTGGTTGGCGTCGTCGCCCATCGCCCCGTGGAACTTCGTGGCCAAGACAATCTCGTCGCGGCGACCTTTCAGGGCCTTGCCGACGATCTCCTCGGACTCGCCCCGGGCGTAGACGTCAGCAGTGTCGATGAAGTTGATCCCGGCGTCGAGCGCCGCGTGAATGATGCGGATCGACTCCTCGTGATCAGGGTTGCCCCACGCGCCGAACATCATCGCGCCCAGGCACATCTTGCTGACCGAGACGCCCGTACGTCCGAGCAGGCGGTGATCCACGACGAGGCTCCTTCCGGCGGGTCCAGACGATGCCCAGTCTGCCGGTGCCAGGCAGCCTCATGGACGGCGGGTGTGTCAGAGACGCTGCAGCTCGAAGGGCTCGCCGGGTGCCAGGACGCGGATCCGTTCGGGGTTCTCGACCCGGCCCGGCAACGAGTCGGGATCGGCGTTGAACGGTGGGAAGTCCGGAGCGTCGACGCTGCCCCAGTGGTACAGCAGCAACGGCGTTTGCGGGTACGCGTTCGCCATCTCGATCGCGCCGTCGAGGCCGAAGTGCCACTCGCTGTCGGAGAAGTCGAACAGCATGGCATCGGCCGTCGGCATCCGGAGGTGATGATCCCGGATCAGCCGTGAGTCGCCGGGCGCCCAGATGGTGCCGTCCGGGGTTTCGATCCAGAATCCGCAGCAGTCCTCTGGCTGGAAGACGCGGTCACTGGCGCCAGGAGATTCGTTCTGCCACGCATGGTCGGCCGGCGTGACCTCCACCCGCATCGGTCCGATCGGGAACTCGTCGCCGATGTCGTGCCCGAACGCCGGTAGGCCTTCCTGCTTCATCAGTGATGCCACGTAACGCGTCGAGTGGTACTCACCGGTCACATCCGCCAGGTCACGGCAGGTTGGGACGCTGTAGTGGTCGTTGTCGCTGTGCGTGACGAGCACCGCGTCCAGCCTCGGCACCTCGCCGGCGCCGATCGGGAACTCGATCATCACCGGCATGTCGAACCCGCCCAGCAGAGGATCGACCATCACCGTCGTGCCGCCACTGTTGATCAAGAACCCGGCCATGCCGAGCCAGCGGAGAACGGTCCCGGCGCCGGCCTCGAACGCTTCCGCACCGAACGGCTGGGTCTCGGGCGCTCTGGCTTGACGTGGCATGGCTGGACACTACCCCTTCGCCGCGTCGTGGCAGGGTACGGTCGAGGCCTACCGCGAGCTGGTGTTCGAGCGGCAGAAGCAGCTCGGCACCTTCCCACCGGGTCGCGACGGACGAGGCCCACCGCTGCAGTTCACCCGGCTCCGGCCGGTCAAAGCTGCGATCGCAGATCCCTTACCTGGCCGTCGCCGGTCCGCAAGCTGATGCGGCCGGCGCAGGGTAGCGTCAGCCCATGCTCATTCTCGGAATCGTGTTGTTCGGCATGCTCGTGGGAGCCGCGGCGCAGCTTCTGCTTGGTACCCGAGGGCGTGGCGGCATCAACTGGACGATCGCCATTGTTGCCGGACTGCTCGGCTCGTTCGTCGGTGGCCTGCTGATCAGCCTGCTGGCCGGCGACGGCCTCGCCTTACGTCCGAGCGGCATCATCGGCTCGATCGGCGGCGCGATCCTGGTGACTCTCGCGTGGAGCTACTGGCAGGGACGCCAGCGCAAAGCCACCTGATCATTGGTGGTCAGGCATCCGCACCATCACAGGCAGCGGCCAGCTGCGTTGACGCCCCGGTCGACGATGTCAGCGGGCGGTGTAGCCGCCGTCGACGGGGAGTGCGACGCCGACGACGAGGCTGGCGCCTGGGCTGCTGAGCCACAGCACGGCGGCGGCGATCTCGTCTGCTCGGCCGAGGCGGCCGATCGGCTGGTTGGCTATGGCGTCGGGCACGCTGAGTTCGCCCTTGGCGATCATGTCGGTCACCATCGGTGTCTCGATCGTTCCGGGGCAGATGGCGTTGATCCGGATCCCGCGTGGCGCGTATTCCAGTGCGGCGCTTCGGGTGAGGCCGATGACACCGTGCTTCGAGGCGTGGTACGCGGCGCGTCCGGGCAGTCCGACGAGACCGCCGAGGGAGGAGCAGTTGACGATGGCACCGCTGCCTTGGGTGCGCATTTGCCGCAGCTCCTGTTTCATGCAGGCCCAGACCCCGCGAAGGTTGATCGCATTAACCCGGTCGAAGGTTTCGGCCGGCTCCTCGGCCGCGTCGGTGGGCGGGGCCTGGATGCCGGCGTTGTTGAACGCCATGTCCAGCCGGCCGAAGCTGGCCACCGCCTCGTCGACCATGGCACCGACCTGGTCCTCCTGGGAGACGTCGCAGATGACACCGAGCGCTTGGTGGCCTGCGGCGGTCAGGGCGTCGGTCGCGGCGGCGAGGGCGGCTTCCTTGACGTCGGCCAGGACAACGGCGGCGCCGGCCTCAGCGAAGGCTTGCGCGGTGGCCAGGCCCATGCCGGAGCTGCCGCCGGTGACCAGGGCGACCTGACCAGTGAAGTCGTAGCTGGGATTCACGGGCTGTTCCTCTCTTTCTCGTTTGTGGCAGTCAAAGCCGACAACGGTGAGGGGGTAGAAGGCTGCCGACCATGACCTTTCCCGCCGGCCCGATCCGCCCGATGATCACGATGCCAGAGACGAGCGTCGACCGTCCGGCCCGGGTCAGGCCCGTTCGATCCTGATCTCGCGTCCGTCGGGCTGGCGCTTGATCAGGTCCATGCCTTGGCCGCTGACGCGGCCGATACGGACGATGCCGTCGAAGTAGCCGACGTCGCGGTAGTAGAAGACCAGGTCCCCTGAGGGGGAGTAGTAGCCGAGATCGTTGATCTCGGGGTCATCGCCGGTAGGGACACCCTCCATCGTGAGCGGCCGGGGCAGCTTGGCGACCTTCTCCTGGCGGTTGAAGTCCCGGATGGTCAGGGTGAGGGGCAGCTCGGCGGCGAGGTCTTCGGCGGTGGCGTTGTCGGCAAGTTGGGCCGTGATGACCTGGTCGTCGACGGTGACGCGGATGGTGGTCACGGGGTACCTCTTCTGCCGGGGCCGGCGGTCAGGTGCCGAAGCGCAAACAGCACTGGGAACGCGAGGATCCAGGTGTACTCACCGGCATGCGCTCCTGCCAGCACGGCGATGGGGATCGACAGCAAGAAGATCATCGGAATCGGCAGCGATTCGCCAAGGACGTAGCGAAACACCGCTCGATCCACCCGCTCATCGACCAACTGGCGTCGCCACGCGTACAGCCAGATCATCGACATCAGCAGCCCCACCGCGCTGGCGAAGCCGGCGTAGACGACGACGGCAATGACCTGGTCACCGTATCGCCCGAGCACAGCAGTCGGCAGAGCGAGTGAGGCGACGAGCAACAGCATCAGCAGGTTGAGCCGGAGCAGTGTCTGGGTGTAGCGGACGATCATCTTGAACTTGCGGTGGTGCGACAACCAGATCAAGCCGACGACCGTGAAGCTCAACGCAAAGGTCAGGTAGGGCGGCACCAACCCGAGCAGGGCCGCGGGCAGCTGGGCCGGCTGCACCTCTGGCACGCGCAGCTCCAGCACGAGCAGTGTCATGGCTATCGCGAACACTGCATCCGTGAACGTCGTGGTCCGCTCCAGTGCCGGGCCCTCAGCGGCCAATCTCACATATCGGTCGCGCGCGGTAGTCAAAGCGGTACGCCACGACCGTCGCTGCCGTGCGCCACGAACCGTGGCCATGCGCCTGAGGATAGCCAGCCGGTCAGCAACTTCTGGGCTGCGGAAAACCTGATGCAGTCGGCCGGAACCACGATCGCAACGAAACAGTGCCGCAGGCGTCAGGACCCTTCGACGAAAAGATCGAAGATGTGGCCCACCGGATCGATCATGACCCGTACGCCCTGCTGCGGTTGCCACTCCGCTTGTCGGGCGCCGAGTGACTCGGCGAAGGCCGATGCCGCGTCCAGATCGTCGACCAGGATGTCCAGGTGGGCCTGGATCTGCGGCGCGTGGGTCACGCCCGGCCACGTCGGCGGTCGGTAGTTCGGCTCCAGCTGAATGCTCAAGCTGGGGCGGGAGTCGTCGGCAGGCCCCAGCCGCACCCACGTGTCGTCCTCGTCGTAGGCGGTCCAGCCCAGCAGATCGCGGTAGAAGGCCGCAAGCTCCCGAGGGTTCGGGGCGTCGAGGACGAATCCCGCTAGATGTGTGCCTGGCCGATCGGTCATCTGTCCTCCGCATTCAGGACGCCACCCGTCGGCGCCCTCGATACCTGACCTGAGTCTCTTCGAGCGCTGGATCCCGTTGTAGCGGAAGATCGACGCCGGCCGCTACCGCGACCGCAGCAGCCTGAGAGATCTGAGGCGCTCAGCTTGCTGCTCCGGTGGTATTGGGCGGACCGTCGAGCACGGTGGGCACGTACTCCAACAGTTGAAGCCCTCCTTCGAAGGTGCGGCTCTCGACCAGGTCGAGTTTGAGGTCGGGATATCCGTCGTAGATCCGGTCCCGGCCGGTCGCACCCGTGATGACTGGAAACACGACCACTCGGAAGCGATCCACCAGTTCGGCGGCGATCAGTGATCGGCAGAGGCTGACACTGCCCAGCGTGCGCATCTCGATGCCGCCGTCCTCCTTCATCGTTCGCACGGCTTCCACCGCATCTCCAGGGATCAGTCGCGTATTGGCCCACCCCAACGGCTCGGTCAGGGTCGAGGAGAAGACCACCTTCGACAGCGGGTCCAGCGCGTCGACCCCTTCCTCGCCGCTTGCGGCGAACCCTGCCATCAGCCGGTAGGTCGTCGCTCCCATCAAGACCGTGTGCTCCGGCTGTTCACCCAGCCAGCCGAGATACTCGGGGCTTTCCATGCCCCACCAACCCGGCCACCCCTCAGCGGCTCCGTAGCCGTCGAGCGAGGTGATGAAGTCGACCATGAGTGTTCCCATCAGATTCCTTCCGTCCGAGCGCAAGCCGTTTCTCCACGCTAGAGCGCGATGTTCGGGCGCACGTTCCGAGGGCGGGTAGCCGTGGTCAAGCAACCGCGACGACGACGGGTTGGTAGTAGCCGCTCTGGTGGGGCATCAGCCACTCGACGGTGGCGAAACCGTTGCTGCGCAGTGCTGAAGTGAGCGTCTGGCGACGAAGAGCCCGGTACGTAGTGTCGCGTGCTGAGGCGCGCCAGGCATGGTCGGGCGATTCAGCAAGGATGAAAAGGGTGATCTTCACTTCGTTGCCGTCATCGGACCAGGCCCAGGCCTGACCGCTGGCGTGGCGCGCGCCGGGCGCGCCGTGCAACGAGACGGGTGTTCCCGTTGGCCGGGTTTCCGCGAGGGTGTCATAGTCGCGGATCGAGGCAAGGAATACTGCGCCATCGCGCAGGCACGCCCTGATACTGCGGATCGCCTGATCGAGATCCGCGTCGGTCGGCAGGTGCGGCAATGAGTTGTCGCAGGAGATCACGGCATCGAACGGGCCCTCAACCGCCTCATCCACCCGACGGACGTCGGCGACACCGAGCCGGAGGTGGAGGTTCCGCCGCTCAGCTTCTACTCGAGCGCGCTCCACCGCGCCGGCGCTGACGTCGGTAGCGGTCACGTCGTAGCCAAGCGCGGCCAGAGGTAAGGCTTGGGTGCCGATGCCACACGTGCAGTCCAGGAGCCGCGACCTGTTGGCGGCTACGCCCTGTGTCGCAAGCAGCCCGGCGATCACCTGGGCGTGGTGCAACGCCGCCGACCACCAGTCACTGAACAGCAGGTGGTACTCCGAAGCAAGATCGTCGTAGAAGTCCTCCGGCCGCGCCATGGCACCACGCTGGCACACGTCCGCAGCGGATCATCGGCAGTGCAGACGGATCAGCGTCAGAGAATGCCGCGATCGGCGAAGGCCGTCCGTACGGCTAGGGCGGACTGCGTGCCGTAGAGTCGCTGCGCTGCGGCGACCGTTGCCAGCGCGGCATCATGGAATGAGGTATCCGGAGCGAAGGCGAACTGCGCCTCGACGATCAGGGTTGTCGCCTCCGTGTCCCCCAGATCCGTACGGATATCCCAGAGGGCCGCCGACCAGATCTCGCCGTCAGCGTGAACCTCTCCCGCAAGATCCTTCGGGTACTGCTTGTCTCCGACGAGGCGGCGCAGGCAGTGGGGCACCGTACGCGTATAGGACACCGAATCCCAATCGGCAACGCAGGCCTCCGGCGTGAGCTTTGGTACACCCGTCGCCCAGCTTGTGACGGCGACGGCGAGATAGTCACTGAAACCCTCGCCGATCGCACCCGACTCGAGGTTCGTGCCGAAACCCGTGACCTGGGCATCCTGCGCCGAATGACCGTACTCGTGAACGATCACCTCGGCGTCTTCGGCATCATCCACGCCACCTTTGCCGAGTGTGATGTCTGCTTTGTTGTCGCGGAAGAACGAGTTGTCGCCGCCGAACTGGTCGATCCGCAGCTCGATCTGCCGCTGGTTCACCGGCCGCAGGTTCGAGCCGAATCCCAGGTGCTGCAGGTACGCCTGCGCTTTGGTCACCCAGTAGTAGCCCATGACCTGCTCGAACTGGTCGCTGTCACGGTGCCAGGCGGGGAACGCACCTCCAGTAGCAACGGCCGCCTGGCCTGTCGAGCTCTTGACCCGGACATAGGCACCGGTCAAGGTGCCGGAGCCGTCCAGGTCGGTCAGCGTCTTTCTCTGGTAGGCCGGGGCGAAGACAGGAAGATCCGCGTCCTTCGCATCGGTCAGGTTCTGCAGCCCCAGCTGCTGTACAGGATTGGGAAAGAACACCGTCCCGGACGCCGTCGAGGTGAAGGCCCCACGGCCGGCCTGGGCAGTACCGACACTGCCCGCCCCCAGTAAGAATGCGGCGCAGGCCGCCGTCAGCACCAGTGTTCGGCTGTGCAACATCCTGCCCCCTCAGGGAGTATGGGGTCAGCTTAGGCAACGTGGCGCGGGTCGGCACCAGAACCGCACAACAGTTAGTGATGCGCACTAGAGCTGGATGTGATAGCCGGGGCCGCCGTCCGATCCGCCCGCGTTACCACCAGGACATCCGGAGAGCAGGAGCATGAGCGTGGCGACGAGTGCCAGCATCGCCCCCGATCGTCTCCTTCGGCGCATGATCGACAACTCCCTCAGCGCTTCCGCGCACCCGTGGTGAGGAGTTCGGCGCTCGCCAGGACGGCGACGAGCCACACCGGCGCCATCGTAATGACGAACGGCCGCAGCGTGTCGCTGACGGAGTGAGAGTGGCGGTCGATCGTCAGAAAGATCAGCACCGTCCCGAACGCCAGGGAGACGGCTGCGGCGACCACGACCGCAATGCGCCACGCCATGGTGGGATTGTCGCTCCCGGTGGCTGTGGAGTCGCTGAGGATGTCAGACGTCGTTTCGGGTCTTCGCCTGGAGCTGGGGGATTAGTTCGGATGACCTTGGCCGGCAGCGTGATCGGCGGCATCTTCCTCAGAACGAGCCGGTTCAAGGCTCAGCTTCGGGGTAACAGGGATCGTGGTGCGGAACCGTCACAGCAGCGGGACGCATCGGCCCACCGTCACCTACCTGGGAGCCATCATGACTGACACCCCCGTGGAGCAGGATGTCGTCGACGTACTGACGACCGACCATCACGAGGTCGTCGACCTCCTCCAGCAGATCAAGGTCACCACCAACACCGAGGAGCGGCGGGATCTGGCCGACACCGTGATCAGCGAGCTGGTGCGGCACTCGGTGGCCGAGGAGATGTACGTGTACCCAGCGATGCGCAAGCACCTTCCCGACGGCGAGCAGGCTGTGCAGCACGACATCGAGGAGCACAAAGAGCTCGAGAAGACGATGAAGAAGCTGGAGGGCGTCTCCGCCGACGACGCGGAGTTCACGGAGCTGCTCGCGCAGCTCGAGACCATCCTCCGCGACCATGTCCAGGACGAGGAAAGAGACCAGTTCCCCGGCCTGCGGGCGCAGGTCCCGCGGGACGAGCTCGTCGAGATCGCCCAGAAGGTCGAGGCGGCGAAGAAGGTCGCTCCCACCCGTCCGCACCCGCTCGCTCCGAACAATCAGGTCTTCCACAAGCTGGTCGGCCCCGGTGTCGGTCTCGTGGACCGCCTCCGTGACAAGCTGACCGGCCGCAACGCCTGAGCCCGGCGCCGTCCGGGTACGTCCCAGATGGTTTGGTTGTGACCCGCCCCGGATAGTGGGCCGGCATGCCCGATCAGACCGAGAAGACCGATCCCACCGACCAGTACGAGCAGCCCGCGAGCACCGACGAACAGCAGCCGCATCCCGGGCTCACCGAGCACATGCAGGACCAGCCGGATCACGGCGAGGAGAGCTACCGCGGAAGTGACCGGCTCACCGGAAAGCGTGCAGTGATCACCGGCGGAGACTCCGGTATCGGCCGCGCCGTCGCCTTGGCCTTCGCCCGCGAGGGCGCCGATGTCGTGCTCAGCTACCTGGCGAGCGAGGAGGCCGACGCCGACGAGACCGTACGGCTGGTGGAGGACGCCGGCCGCAAGGCGATCCGTTGCCCAGGCGACATCACCGACGAGGCAGCCTGCCAGAAGATCATCGACACCGCGCTGGAGCAACTCGGTGGGATCGACATCCTGGTGAACAACGCGGCGTACCAGATGGCGCAGATGGGCGGCATCGCCGAGATCACCACGGACCAGTTCGACCGCGTGATGAAGACCAACCTGTACGCCTTGTTCTGGCTCTGCCAGAAGGCCATCCCGCACCTGGAGCCCGGGTCGACCATCATCAACACCTCCTCGGTGCAGGCGGTCAACCCCTCGCCGGAGCTACTCGACTACGCCACCACCAAGGCGGGCATCTTCAACTTCAGCAAGGGACTCGCGCTGCAGCTGGCGGAGAAGGGCATCCGGGTGAACGTCGTCGCACCAGGGCCGATCTGGACCCCACTGATCCCGGCGACCATGCCCACGGAACGCGCGGAGAGCCATGGTGAGGCCGCGCCCCTCGGGCGTGCTGGGCAGCCCGCGGAGGTCGCACCGGCGTACGTGTTCTTCGCCTCCCAGGAATCGAGCTACATCACCGGGGAGATGCTGGCGGTGACCGGGGGCATGCCCATCAAGTAGCAGACGTTGTGTCACGTCAACCACGCCAGATGTGGTTGACGTGACAAAACTCCCGCCAGCTAGCCTGTGTCCAAGCACCCGAGGAGGGGGAATGCCATGAGCACCAGCCAGCCGATGGAACAGCAGCCGCTTCCCGCCGGAGCGGGGGATGAGA
>JBKPNA010000055.1:0-7110 GCA_046765695.1 Actinomycetota bacterium
GCCTGGCGACCTGGTGGCCGGTCAGTACGAGGTGGCGGGCTGCCTGGCGCACGGCGGCCTGGGCTGGATCTACCTGGCCCGGGACCGCAACGTCAACGACCGCTGGGTGGTGCTGAAGGGCCTGCTCAACACCGGCGACAAGGATGCGCTCGCGGTTGCCATCATCGAGAAGCAGTTCCTGGCCCAGGTCGAGCACCCGCTGATCGTCGAGATCTACAACTTCGTCACCCACGAGGACGCCGGCTACATCGTGATGGAGTACGTCGGCGGCATCTCGCTGAAGCAGATCCTGAAGGATCGGATGCGAGCCAACCACGGCAAGTTCGACCCGTTGCCGGTCGACCAGGCGCTGGCCTACATCCTGGAGATCCTGCCCGCGTTCAGCTACCTGCATGACCTCGGACTGGTCTACTGCGACTTCAAGCCCGACAACCTGATCCAGGTGGGTGACGCCGTCAAGCTGATCGATCTCGGTGGGGTCCGCCGGATCGACGACGAGGAGTCGGCGATCTACGGCACGGTGGGCTACCAGGCGCCGGAGGTCGCCCAGCTGGGCACCACCGTGGCCTCCGACGTCTACACCATCGGACGCACCCTCGTCGTCCTGGTCACCGAGTTCCGCGGCTACCAGACCAGGTACGTGGCCAGCCTGCCTCCAGTGGACGAGACCCCGGTATTCGCCGAGTTCGACTCGCTCTACCGGTTGATCGCCAAGGCCTGCGCTGCAGACCCGGCGGACCGGTTCGCCTCGGTGGACGAGCTGCGGGTGCAGCTGCTCGGCGTGCTGCGCGAGGTGGTCGCGAGCAAGACCCACGGCACCGCACTCACCTCGGCCGCGTCCGTGCTGTTCGAGCCACCGGCCATCACCAGCGAGGCGCTGGAGTGGGACGAGCTGCCGGCCCTGCGCACCGACACCAACGACCCGCAGTACGCCTGGCTGAGTAACGTCTCAGTCGAGGACCCCACCGAGCGACTGGACGAACTGCGCCGGGCTCCGGCCATGAGCCCTGAGGTCCGGCTCGCCCAGGCGCGTGCGGCACTGGAGTTGCGGCGGCCCGACCTGGTGAGCCAGATCGTGAACCAGATGCTGACCGACGACCCGTGGGAGTGGCGGGCGGTGTGGGTGAGCGGCTTGGCGGCGCTGGACAGCGGAGACTTCGCCGCCGCGCAGGCCAGCTTCAACGCGGTCTACGGTCAGGTGCCGGGCGAGCTGGCCGCCAAGCTGGCGCTCGCCCTGGCCTGCGAGCGAGGCGGCGAGGGCGAGATCGCCGAGGGCCTGTACCAGATCTGCGCCAGCACCGACGCCAACTATGTCGCTCCGGCGGCCTTCGGCATGGCGCGCATCCGCTCTGCGCGCGGTGATGTCGCCGGCGCGGTCTCCGCGCTGGACCTCGTCCCCTCCACCAGCCGCAGCTTTCCCGAGGCGCGCCGGCTGCGAGCCGTCGCACTGTACGAGTCCGGGCAGGGCCTGCCGGCGCTGGCCCACGCCATGGACAGCCTGCAGGGCGTCTCGCTGGACCCACGGGCCCAGGCGCAGCTGACGGCCGCCATCCTGGAGCGGGCGGTGGCCGAGGTGGACCGGTCCGGTCCCGACACCAAGGTGAGGATCGGCCCGTACGCGGCGCATGACGAAAGCCTGCGGGACGGCCTGGAAGCGACCTACCGAGCCCTGGCTGCCACTGAGAGCGACACCGAACAGCGCTACGTGCTGGTCGACAAGGCCAATGCCGTGCGAAGGTGGACCCTGCAATGACCGAGCAGACGGCCCAGGAACCGCGGCCCGCATCCGAGCCGCCCGCCAACGGCGACGCCGGGACGAACGGGGCCGGGCTGCGCTGCCCCAACTGCGGTGCCTTGGTTGGCGCCTCCGACGCCTTCTGCGAGAACTGCCGCCACCCGCTCAACCCGCAGGCCGGCGCAGCCGCAGCTGAGCTTTCCGACTCCGCGGCGCCCATCGAGCTCAGCCGGTCCATGCTGCTGAGCGACAGAGAGGACAACGAGGACACCGTTCCGATCACCAAGCCCTGCGCCAACTGCGGCGGTACGGTCGGCATCGACGGGTACTGCGAGATCTGCGGCATGAAGGCGCTGAGCGAGCGGGACCACTACACCGAGCAGCCGGCGAGCTGGGTGGCCGCGTGCTGCGACAAGGGGATCCGGCACCATCGCAACGAGGACGCGACCGCCGTTGGAGCCGATCCCGAGCCCGGTTCCCGAGCCGTCCTGGTGGTCTGCGACGGTGTCTCGACCTCCTCCGACTCCGATGTCGCCAGCCTGGCCGGGGCCCGCGCTGCCCGCGATCTGCTGGTCGCCAGCCGGCCGACAGGCCTCGGCACGCCGGAGAGCGTGACGGCAGCGATGGCCCAGACCCTCAGGCAGGCGGCCACGGCGGCGAACGAGGCAGTGATCGCCAACACCGCACCGGACAGCGAGAACGCGGCGTCCTGCACCTTCGCCGCAGCAGTGCTGGAGGGTAACGAGATCTCCTTCGGCAACGTCGGCGACAGCCGGATCTATTGGATCCCCGACCAGGGCTCCGATGAGCCGCCGGCTCAGCTGAGCGTCGACGACTCGGTGGCCCAGGCCCGGATCGCGATGGGGGTGCCGCGGGACGAGGCCGAGAACGGGCCTCAGGCACACGCCATCACGAAGTGGCTCGGCCGAGACAGCCCGGACTTCGCGCCTCGTACAGGAAACAGGAGCGTGACGGCTCCTGGCTGGTTGCTGGTCTGCTCCGACGGCTTGTGGAACTACGCGTCCGAGGCGGCGGACATCCAGTCCTTGATAGCCGAGCTCGGCGACGCCGACCAGGACCCGTTGCCACTGGCGGAGTCTCTGGTGAAATGGGCCAATGAGCAGGGCGGCAGGGACAACATCGGCGTCGCTCTGGCTCGCCACTGAGCCCGTAGCGTCCGCAGGAGTCTGGCGCATGGCCCACACTTGTCCGCGGACGCAAACCCTTCGAATGGGAGTTGAGCATGGCTGACTTCACCGCCGCGGTGTACCAGAACGAGTTCCTGCCCGACGGCGGCACCGATGTCAACGCCATCGTCACCATCACCTGCAGTGGTGCCGGCACGGCAGGTCAGACCGGCGCAGGTGACGCCGGTGAGATCATCATCGTCGACACCTCCGGTTCGATGGGCAGGACAAAGCTGGAAGCGGCCAAACAGGCCGCCTCCGCCGCCATCGACCAGATCATCGACGGCACCTACTTCGCCGTCGTGGCCGGCACGCACCAGGCGTACCTGGCCTTCCCGCCGGTACGCCAGGGCGCGGGCATGGTCCGGATGGATCCGGGCGCCCGGTTCGCCGCACATCAGGCGATCTCGGCGTTCCGCTCCGACGGCGGCACCGCCATGGGCACCTGGCTGACCCTGGCCGGCCGGCTGTTCGACTCGATACCGATGCTCGCCCAAAAGCATGCGATCCTGCTCACCGACGGCGAGAACCACAACGAGTCTTTCGAGCAGCTGAGCAGTGCGATCGCCCTGGCGACCGGGAAGTTCCAGTGCGACTGCCGCGGCGTCGGAGTCGACTGGCAGGTGGCCGAGGTGCGCCGGATCGCACAGGCCCTGCTCGGCACCGTCGACATCGTCCCCGACACGCCCGCCGAGATGAGCCGGGAGTTCGCCGCGATGATGCAGCAGTCGATGTCACGCGGGGTCGCCGATGCCCAGCTCCGGGTGTGGGCGCCGCAGGGCGCCCAGGTGCTGTTCGTCCGGCAGGTCTCCCCCACTGTGGAGGAGCTCACCTCACGTCGGGTCGAGGTGAATCCGCTCACCGGCGGTTACCCGACGGGCTCGTGGGGGGATGAGTCCCGTGACTACCACGTCAGCGTGCGGCTGCCGGCCAAGGCCGTCGGCCAGGAGCAGCTGGCCGCTCGCGTCCAACTGGCCGTGGGCAACCAGGTCGTCGCCCAGGGCCTGGTCAAGGCGAAGTGGTCCGACGACGAGGTGCTGACCACCCGGATCAACCCTCAGGTGGCCCACTACACCGACCAGACCGAGCTCGCCGATGCCATCCAGGAGGGCCTGGCGGCCAAGGCCGCGGGTGACGAGGACACCGCTACCCAGAAACTCGGCCGGGCGGTGCAGCTGGCCAGGGAGACCGGAAACATCGAAGCGACCACTCGGCTGCGCAAGGTCGTCGAGATCGACAACGAGGAGACCGGAACCGTGCGGCTCAAGCGGGCGATAGACAAGGCGGACGAGATGGCCCTGGACACGGCCTCCACCAAGACGACCCGGATTCGAGGCTGAGCGGGATGATCACCGAGCGTCGGGTAGCGAGCGGACCGATCCCGCCTGGACGACCAAGCGAGGCACCGCCGTCGGCTGTGACCAGCGTGGCTTCCTGGTGGCAAGCGCGTGGAGGAAGGCGGGATCCGAAGGTCCCGAGTGGGCGCGAGGTGCGGAACACATGAGCGCCGTCTGCCCGGCCGGTCACACCTCGGCCTCGGAGGACTACTGCGACGTCTGCGGCATGCCGATCGACACGGCCGCGCAGCCTCCGGACAGTCCTCCGCCGCCGACCGACCCGCCGACCCAGGCCCCCACTGCGGCGCCGGCCGGCCAGAAGGCCTGCCCCAACTGCTCGACGGGAAACGTGCCCGACGCCCTGTTCTGCGAGAACTGCGGCTACGACTTCACCACCCAATCGATGCCGCGGCCGTTGGCACCGCCCGAGGGGGCTGCACCCGGCAGCCCGGTTGCACCAGCGGCACAGGGCGCCGCCGAGGAGACCTTCGACTGGGTTGCGGAGGTATGGATCGACCCGGCCTGGTACCAGCTCCAGGACAGTCCCGACCCGCTGCCCTCACCCGGACTGCCGGAGGTGATCCCGCTGCGCGGCAGCTCGCTGCTGGTCGGGCGTACCTCCAACAGTCGCAACATCCATCCCGACATCGACTGCGAATCGGACTCCGGAGTCAGCCGCCGGCAGGCGCAGCTGACCACCGACGGGCGGCGCTGGTGGGTGGAGGACCTCGAGTCGGCCAACGGCACATTCGTTGGGCCGGCCAGCGGCGCGCTGCCCGAGGACCCGATCCCCGTCGGGGTCAAGCGCGAGCTGGCCGTCGACGACCGGGTCTACGTTGGCGCGTGGACCCGGTTGGTGATCCGGCCGGCCACCGATGAGGAGCGGGACTCGCTCAGCTAGCTCCCTGCCGCCTCCCTTCCCCGAAACCGGTCACAAACGACAGCTCTGATTGCCGAATACCTGTCGTTTGTGACCGGTTTCGGGGAAGGGAGGGGGCGAGACGGCACGCCTTGCGCGAACATGGCACCGGTTCCGCGTTGTGCTGTGGCACCGTTGCTTCGTTCGACACCTACCAGCACTGAGACCAAGGCTTTTTGGAGGAACCGTGGATATCAAGGTCGGCATCCAACACGTCAACCGGGAGGTCGTGGTGGACAGCGCCGAAACGGCCGACAACGTGGAGAAGGCGTTCACCGACGCGCTTTCCGACGACGGGTTCCTTCGCCTCGCAGACACGCATGGCCGCAAGGTGCTGATTCCCGCGAACAAGATCGCTTACATCGATCTGGGTGAGGAGAACGCCCGCCGCGTGGGCTTCGGCACGCTTTGATGTGTTCGCTCACGCATCGCGCTTAACCTCGGTCTTCCTCACTCGCTCGCACGACAAAAAGCGCGTCGTGCGCTCTCGCTCGTCCAGGACCGGCGCGCGACCCCGACGCTCGCGAACGTGGTCTGATTGCTCGCGTCCGGTCGGGCGCTCCAGCAGCTGTCCTCCCTGCCGCGTTTGACGCATCAAGATGGCTAGCGAGTGCCTGCCACCGCTTCGGGACACACGTTAGCCGCCTTGACGCGGCTAACGCGGAGTCGGGAGGTCAGCCGAGACTCAGGCCTGGAGGCCCAGGGCCGCCATCCGGCGGGTGTGATTCTCGATCAGCCGGGTGAAGATCCGGTTGACGGCGGCCAGCCCCATGCCCGGTCGATCCACCGTTCCGGTGAGCAGGCTGGTCAGGGCCTCCCGATCGGCGGCGACGCGCTGCGCCTGGCTCAAGGCCTCGCCGACCAGGCGCCGACCCCACAACGCCAGCCGGCCCGCCACCTTGCGGTCCGTGGCGATGGCGGCCCGGACGTGCTCGACGACGAACTCCGCCCGGCCCTCGTCCTCCAGCACCTGGTGCACCAGCGCCTGCGTGTCGGCATCGACGAACGCCGCCACCTCTCGGTAGAAGTCGGCGGCGAACCCGTTGCCGACGTAGGTCCACACCAGCCCCTCCAGCCAGTCCTTGGGCCTGGTCCGTTCGTGGTAGGCGTTGAACGCGGCGGAGAACGGCCGCATCGCCACCAGCACATCGGCGCCCAGCTCGCCGAGCCGATCGGCTACCCGCTGCAAGTGCGTCACCTGCACCGCCGCCATCGAGATCATCCGCACCCGGTCGGCCAGCGTGGGAGCCCGCCGCGCATCCTCGGCCAGCCGGTCGAAGGCAGCCAGAGCACCGTACGCGAGGAGGCCCAGCAGGTCCACCGCCCCGTTCCGGTACTCGTCCACCGGCGCCGCCGACTCGCCGGGCCGGTCATCCATGGCGGCAGCGTAGTGGGACACCAGCCGCGTGCGGTGGCACCATTCCGGCGGCTTGCCGGCGAGAGCGCCTAGACTTCAGAAGGGCACGGCCCCCCGAGCGCCGCTACGACCGCCCCAGCAGCACCGCGCGGGATCCCGACGACGAGAGCCACCAACCTGACTACTGACGCACCCTCGGCCGAGGTCACCTCGACCGCAACCGGTTTCGGTGATCTTGGGGTTCTTCCCGCGATCAGCCAGGCCCTGACACAGGTGGGCATCACGACACCGTTCCCGATCCAGGCCATGGCCATTCCCATCGCGCTGACGGGGACCGACATGATCGGGCAGGCGCGTACCGGCACCGGAAAGACGCTGGCCTTCGGGATACCTCTGCTGCAACGGATCGTCGTGCCGGGTGAACGTGACTACGCCCATCTCGCCAAGCCGGGAGCACCGCAGGGACTGGTGGTGACGCCGACCCGCGAACTGGCCAGCCAGGTGAGCGCCGACCTCGCGACGGCCTCCACGCTGCGGCACGCCCGCGTGCTCACCGTCTACGGCGGCGTCGGCTA
>JBKPNA010000056.1:0-9723 GCA_046765695.1 Actinomycetota bacterium
GCCTTGCGCCGTTGCACGTCGTTCAGCCAATCCGAAGCGGACGGGCGCGCTGCCAACTCGATCAGTTCGATCCGCCGGTGCTCCTGAAGAGAGCGCCCCGCCCGTGCCGCTCGCGCTGCAAGCTCGTCGCACACCTCAGCCGGCACGTCGCGATGGTAATCGTGGCCATGCCTGCAGGTTGATGCCGATTGCAGCATATTGCAAGCACACACGCTCTCTCATCGCCGTGGCCTGATCGCCAGGCACACTGGGTCCGAGGCAGCTACAGTGGCTGGGCCCCGTCTTCGCGGGAGACGAGCGGGGGAGCAGCCGGTCAAGGGGAGGCCGAGGTGGCAGACGACGACACGCAGCTGGTCACCCGCGCCCGAGCCCAGGCCAAGCAGCAGGAGCTCTACGAGCTGCAAGCTGGCGACCCCCTCCGGCTCGGCCAGTTCCGTTGCATCCATCGGCTCAAGCCCGGCGCCGAACCGATCAACGACGACAAGCCGACACCGCTGCTGGGCACCACGTCCGGGCCGGCCAGCGACGGTAGCCCGGACTTCGTGGTGATCAAGGTGCTGACTGGCAACCCCACCGCCGACGGACGGATCAGGCTGCGGGAGGAACAGGCCTGGTCGCACCAGCAGCGAGTGTTCCGGGGCAGCGGTGCCGAGCGAGACTTCAGCTGGGTGGCGCGGGAGTTCTACCAGGGGGTCTCCCTCGACCAGCTGGTCGGCCAGCCGGAATGGACCCGCGAACGCTCGACCACTGCAGCGCGGATGATCCTGGTCGGCATCGCCCAGGTGCACTCCCGGTACGAGATCCACTGTGACATCAAACCGGGAAACGTGATCGTGAACGGCCGGCGGACCACCTTGATCGACTTCGAGTCGTCCCGCGACGGCGTAGAGCAGCGGCCCCGGGTGGTCGAGGCGACCAAGGCGTACGCCAGCCCGGAGCAGCTCTTCGGAGGTGGCCCGGACCGGCCCATCTCTGCGGCGACCGATCTGTTCTCCTGGGGGCTGACGGTGCACCACCTGTTTGAGCCCGGCCGGCACCCGTACTGCCTCGACGGCTTCGACGAGGCGACCTTGTCCGCGATCGATCAGGCGGTGCGTGCCGGTGTCGCTGCTCCGGCAGCCAATCTGGACGGGCTGCCGGCCGGCGGTCTGCGGGACGCCGTGGCCAGGGCTCTGGCGTGGACGCCGGCTGCTCGGGGCACCGCCGCCGATTTGCTGGCGATGCTGGGCGAAACCGGCACCAATACCGAGGTGCTCGTTGGCGCCACCAAGGTGCTCGGCCCGCCGGTGCTCGCGGATCTGGAGGAGCCGGCGCCGCGTACCCTAGTGGGCCGCTATGCCACCGCCGCCGGGTTGCTGGGCGAGGAGCATCTGGCCTGGGAGCCGAAGGTGGCGTACGGGAGCGCCGCGGTGCTGGTCGCCTTCCTGCTGGCCCTCGCCACCGTGATTCTGCTCGGGGTGCTGCGGGCATGACGAGCACTCCGTTCGAGACGAAGGTGCGCAGGGAGCACGCCGCCATCCGTGCGGCCCGCCGCCGCCAGCGGTTCGCGCGGCGCCGCAATGTGCTGCTCAGCTGGACGGCCGTGTGGTATCTGGTGTTCCTCGTCGCCTTCCTGATCCTGATCCCGACCTGAGCGCCCAGCGAATGCCGCTGTGTGTCCAGTGCCCGCGCACCTACGCGCGCGAGGAGTTCCGCCTCGTCGACGCGATGGGCAATCAGCTCGCCGAGCCGGCGCCGACGGTTTTCGAGCGGCTGGTCCAGCTGCTGGAGCACACCCCGCTGCTGGCTCACCGGGCCGAGAACCGCCGGGTCCAACGCGCCCTCAGTCTGCAGCGGCTGGGGGCGACCTGGCGGTGTCCGGCCGGGCACATCCAGCCCCAGGACTTTCGGGAGGTGAAATCCATCGTCATCGGTCTGATCGGGCCGACGGCCACAACCAAGAGCAGCTATCTCGGCAGCCTGCTCTACCAGCTGACCAACCACGCCATCCTGAACGACATGGGCCTGCGGTTCACCATCCTGGATGAGCCGTCCCGCCGCCGCTGGGAACAGCTCTATGAGGGCCAACTCCGCAGCAAGCGCGCGCCCGCCACCACGTTGCGGCCGCAGCCTGAGGAGCAGACCCCGCCGCTGGTGGTGCGAATGACGGTGCAGCCCCCTGCCGGCCGGGACGCCCGCTACAACCTGGTCTTCTTCGACTCGGCCGGTGAGATTCAGCAAACCGGCCGGGACGTCGCGGTGCACAGCCCGTTCGTGCAGCTGATGCATGCGGCGCTGCTGTTCTACACGCCCAAGGCCCTGCAGTTCCCGCGAGACGTCTACCGGCTGCCCGCAGAGGAGCAGTCCCAGACGGCACCGGGGCCGAGCCGCGTGGTCGGCACGTTCACGACGCTGCAGGTTCAGCTGGCCCAGCACCCGGCGTACGTCGGCAGGTACCCGGCCCGCGACCTGCCGGTCGCCGCCGTGCTGTCGAAGGCCGACGAGCTCGTCGATCTGGTCGAGCGGGAGTTCGGCGGCAGTTTCGGCAGCCTGCCGCTGGACGCCAGCTACTTCGACAATCCGCTTGAGCTGCAGGAGCAGCAGGGCAAGCTGCCGTACGAGATCACCCACCGCTACGACGGCGCGGGCATCCTGCAGGCCATCGAGCAGCTGTCCCGGCTGCGCACCTTCCACGCCGTGTCCGCCATGGGCTGCGAGCCCAATGAGGTCGGCGTGTTCGCCGACTACCGTCCGCTCAACGTCGCCGAGCCGCTGCTGGCCGTCTTGCATGGGCTGCGCAAGATCGGCCGGCCGGAGAGCCATGTCTGACTACGTCCGCTGCGAGCAGGTCGTGCTGGGCTGGTCTGCGAACACACTGCTGGGCGGCGACGGCTTCGGCCCGATCTTCGCGTCTGCGGGCTGGCCGCTTCCGCTGGGGGACCGGGACGCCGGGCTGGGACAGCGGGCTCGCTTCCTGGACCAGAGTTCGGCGACTCTGATCAGCGACGGCTCGCCGCCACCCCGCTGCCTCTCCTACGAACAGGTGGAGGCAGGCGCGCTCCTGATCAGCAAGGCGTACGCGGCCGGTGCGGCCCGCCCGGGGCAGTACGTCCTGCACGCCCTCCTGGATCCCACCCGTACGCTGCGCTCGCGGGACCTTTTCGCGTGCGCCGAGAGCGGACTGCTGCTGGCTGAACAGCCCGGCGGCGAGGCCGATCCGAACTGGCCGCCTGTGCGGGTGCCGCCGGTGCCGCCGGGAGCCGAGACGGCCCTGGACCGCTCGGAGCAGGCCGCGCTGCGAGTCCTGCTGGGCTGCCTGGCCGACCGGCGGACCATGATCATCCACAGCCGGGACCAGGAGCGGGCCACGCAGCTCGTGCGGCGTGTGGTGGATGTGCTTCCGGACGGCCTGGCCCGGGGACTCGGCCTGTCCACCTTCGCCACCGACCCCGAGGAGTCCGGACTTGGCGTCTGTGTTGCCGTGCCACCGTTCTCCAGGGTCCCCGCTGGGGTCGATCTAGATCTGGACGGCCCGCTGCCGGCTGCTGATCAGGTGGCGGACCAGATGGTGGCCGAGTTGACCGCGGCCGGACCGAAACCCGGCCTGGACCAGGTGGAGAGCGTCGCGGAGCTGTGGAGCTGGGCGCGGCTGCAGGCCGGTCGGTTGGCAGACCTGAGCGCCGATGACATCCAGCGGCTGCTGGCCGGGCCCCTCTGGCGTACGTTCCTGGACCGGCTGGACCAGTTCGGCCCGACGAGCCTGTTGTTGGACGGCCTGGCCGATGCCGAGATCCGGCCGGTACTGGCCGGACGGCTGGCCGACCCAGATCCCCAACTGGCCAAGCAACTGGCGCGGGCGGTGGCCCGGCCGACCGGGCTGGACCGTCGCGGCCAGGGCGCGCTGCAGGACCAGCTCATCTCGGTGCTTGGTCCCCGTGCCTTCGCCCGGTCCGTGCTCCCTGGCGTGCACTCGTTGGCGAAACGCGGACAGCCCGTGGTGATCGCGTCGACGGCGCTGGCCGATCTGGTCGCCGGCTCGCTCGGACGGCGGGGCTCCGCTCCGATCACCGCCTTCGACTGGGTTGCCGACACCTCGACCTGGTCGGTCGTGACGGGCCAGCGGCTGATCGACTGGATCGCCGCCGGCGGAACGCCGCCCGCATCGCTCCGGAACGCCGTTGGGCAGGAGCCGGCCGCCTTCGCGGACGCCGTTGACAGCCTGATCGTGGAGCAGCAGTTTCCGACTCGCGCGCTGCTGGACCGGATGCGGGACTGGCCCGACCAGGAGCTGGACACGCTGGTCACGGCGCTGCTGGCGACTCGGCGAACCACCCGGCTGTTCATCCTCGACGTGCTGGGGGCACGGCCGGTGCAGGTGGCTCGCCCGCTGCTTCGGCGGTACTGGCCTGACATCGCCCGGCACGCGGAACTCAGCCCCGGCTTGATCGAGATGCTGCAGGTCGCCGAGGAGCCGAAGCGGACACGTTGGCCGTGGAGCCGGCCGTGACCTTCACCCTGGACCGGTACGAGCCGGTCGCCTTCCACAACTATCCGGCGCTGATGCGGGCCGCGGAGGCCCGCACGCAGGTGCTCCATCCGGGCCCGCCGATGGCCGCCCCCATGCCCACGGTCGAGCCCCGGGTCAGCGTCGTCGAGCCGGTGGAACAGCCGACAGTGCCGGCAGCACCGGCTGAACCGGCCGCAGTCCCGAGAGCTTCGAGCACGCCGGTGCACGCGTACCTGGTCGGGATCGACGCAACCGCTGTCCTTCGGGAGCAACTGGCCGACTTCCTGGATGTCGCCGGGGCTCGCCGCGACGTGTGGGTGAGCGTGGCTGTCGCCGACGGGCCGGCCCTCGAGTGGGTGCTGCGAGGGGCCGTGCCCTATGACGTGCGTGCCATGCCTCGCTATCCCGCCACCGAGCAGCTGACCGATGCCGGTGCAGCCGTGACCGCCGCGGCATCGGCCATCGCCGCGGATGCTGCGGACGGGGCGGACCAACGTCGGTTGCTGATCCTGGTCTGGGGACGGCCTCCGGCTGGAGTACGGCTGCCGGAGTCGCTTGCCTCGAGCTTGGTGCTGCACTGTGCCGACGCTGAGCTCAACCGACTGCCCGACGAGTGGGGGTCCTCCTGGCTGCTGTCGCGATCGCGGTCCCGGCCGCGTCGGTCGCGGCTGGCCCACGCAGGCCAGTTGCTGACCGGCTGGGAGGCGTTCCGTGAGGTCCCCGACGGCCTGGTGCTGGCCCGGTTGGGCTGAGGCCGCCGCTCGCAGTCCTACACCAACGGTTTGACGAAGGTCAGCCGCCAGTCGGCATACGCACCGGCGCCACGGTAGACCGGTCCGCCCTCCAGGCCGACCCGGTCGGGACCACGGCGGTAGCTCAGTCGGCGGTGATCGATGTCCAGTGCGACATGCTGCTCCCGCCCGAACATGCTCACCCGCGGCCCGCTGCCGACGAAGAGATCCCGCTCGATCCAGTCCGCGGCCGAAGGCTGGCGGGCGTTCGAGGGGGTCGGACCGGTGGCAGCAACGGCCGACCGGTGGCTCAACGCCGTGGCCGAGCGGCTGGTCAGCCGAACACCGATGCTGGTCGCGACGTCTGACCAGAGCACGAGCAGCACAGGCTCGCCGGTCTTCGCACCCGGAGCGACGCGGCGCCCGGTGTGCAGCCCGGCGCGGTCGCCGATCAGGCGGTACTGGCTGCGATCCAGATCCAGGATGAGCAAGCCGGCGGGGTCGCAGCCCCAGCGGCCAGGTACGGGATGCTCAGGGCGAGAAATGGTGCCGTCGGCCTCCAGGATGACAGTCGTCGGATGCCGAGCCGGTGCCAGCAGATAACCTCTGGTCGATCGAGGAAAGTCCGCTGGGGCAAAGATCGCCGAGCGGCCCAGAAAACTCAGGTACTGCTGATGCCGCGTGGGGTCGGCCTCAGCCCAGTTGACGAAGTCCTCCGAGGTCAGCTCCAGGACTCGGTCAGGCTGGAACCGGTCCGCCCAGTCCAACTGCTGCTGCCAGCACAGCCAGTGGAACTTGCCGACGTTGGTCAGCGCCCGGCTCGCCGGAGCCGGTCGGTCGCACAGTTGGCAGCCGTCCCCCAGCACGACGTGCCGGGCGTCGCGCGGACAGGCCTGGTACTCCACCCACTCACTTCGGGTCACGGCGGCTGCGTTCATCATGCGCCTGACCTTATTCCGAGCAACGGTGCACAAGGCCGCAGATGAATGTGGACTGCCCGCCGTCGGCTCTCGTCTCTCCGCACAAGGCCGCAAATGGAGGCGGTCTGCTCGCCGTCGGCTGTCGCATCTCCGCACAAGGCCGCAAATGACGGCGGTCTGCCCGGCGCCGCCCTCCCGTCGCTCCGCACAACGCTGCGCCCGCATCCGAAGACCGCGACGGGTGGCCCGGACCTATGCTCCAGGGAACGAATCGGGCTTTCTTGCCGGTTCTTGGTAAAGTCGGGCGGTCCGGTGTCCCTAGGCTGCTCCCGGGTCGGGGCGGTGACCGGGTTCGCGACTTTTCACTGTTCGGCTCTATGACAGAGCGGTCAGACCCAGAGAGGGAGGGCAGGAGTGCTCGCCGCGTTTGCCAACGCATTCCGGACTCCGGACCTACGCAAGAAGATCCTCTTCACTCTCGGCATCCTGGCTTTCTTCCGGCTCGGATCGATTCTTCCGGCACCGAACGTCAACGTGAAGCAGGTGCACGTCTGCCTCACCCAGGCCACCCAGGGTGAGCAGCAGGGCCTCTACTCCCTGATCAACCTGTTCTCCGGTGGCGCACTGCTGCAGCTCGCCATCTTTGCGCTGGGCATCATGCCCTACATCACCGCCAGCATCATCCTGCAGTTGCTGACTGTGGTGATCCCCAGGCTGGAGGCTCTGAAGAAGGAAGGCCAGTCCGGGCAGGCGAAGATCACTCAGTACACCCGGTACCTGACCCTCGTGCTGGCGGTGTTGAACTCCACGGCATTCGTCACCGTTGCGGTGAACGACCGGCTGTACACCGGCTGTACCGGCATCGTTTACAGCAAGGACATCTTCCCGGTCATCGTGATGATCCTGACCATGACGGCGGGCACCAGCGTCATCATGTGGCTGGGTGAGCTGATCACCGAGCGCGGGGTCGGCAACGGCATGTCGGTGCTGATCTTCACCCAGGTGGCAGCCACCTTCCCGAGTGCGCTGTGGAGCCTCAAGGTGGCCCGGCCAGGGTCCCAGGGCTGGGTCGTCTTCCTGCTCGTGATCGCATTGGGGCTCGTGGTGATGGCCGGGGTGGTCTTCATCGAGCAGTCGCAGCGCCGGATACCGGTGCAGTACGCCAAGCGGATGGTCGGCCGCCGCATGTTCGGCGGCACCACGACGTACATCCCGATCAAGGTCAACCAGGCCGGTGTCATCCCGGTCATCTTCGCCTCGTCGCTGCTCTACCTGCCGGCGCTGTACGCCCAGTTCCGCCCCGACTCGAAGGTCTCGTCCTGGATCCAGGCCAACTTCGTCAAGGGTGACCATCCGCTCTACATGGCCAGCTTCTTCCTGCTGATCGTGTTCTTCGCCTACTTCTACGTCGCCATCACGTTCAACCCGGAGGAAGTCGCCGACAACATGAAGAAGTACGGGGGCTTCATTCCCGGCATCCGGGCCGGCAAGCCGACGGAGAACTACCTCAGCTTCGTGCTGTCCCGACTCACGTTCCCGGGCTCCCTCTACCTCGGGCTGATCGCGTTGCTTCCGTCGGTCGCGTTCATCCTGCTCAACGCCAACCAGAACTTCCCCTTCGGCGGTACCTCGATCCTGATCATCGTCGGCGTCGGTCTGGACACCGTGAAGCAGATCGAGTCCCAGCTCCAGCAGCGCAACTACGAAGGGTTCCTCCGCTGATGCAACTTCTCATCATGGGCCCACCCGGCGCGGGCAAGGGCACCCAGGCCGGCCTGATCGCCGACCACTACAACATCCCGGCCATCTCAACCGGCGACATCTTCCGGGCGATGAAGACTGCCGACACACCGTTGGCCAACCAGCTGCGAGCCATCATGGACTCCGGTGGCTACGTCAACGATGAGCTCACCAACGCGATCGTGGCCACGCGGCTCGAGGAGTCGGACTGCGAGAACGGCTTCCTGCTGGACGGCTATCCGCGCACTGTCGACCAGGTCGGGGCCCTCGACAACGAACTGGAGTCCAGGGGCAAACAGCTGGACGCGGTGGTGTCGCTGCAGGCCGACGTCGACGAGGTTGTCGGCCGCCTGCTGAAGCGCGCACAGATCGAGGGCCGCTCCGACGACAACGAGGACACCATCCGGGTCCGGCAGGAGGTCTACGCCGAGCAGACCGCGCCGTTGCTGGAGATCTATCGGGCGCGCGGCATCCTGGTCGAGGTGGACGGCCTCGGCCCGATCGACGAGGTGTCGAAGCGGATCTTCTACGCGCTGGACAACCTGGGACCCAGCTCGGCCGCCTAGCTGGCGGGGTCACGTGGGGATCGTGAACTATCCGGATTCACGTCGCGACGACGTGGTTGAGGTGCTGCATGGGCAGGCGATCGCCGACCCGTACCGCTGGCTGGAGGACCCCGACTCGGCCGAAACGGTGGGGTGGGTCGCGGAGCAGAATGCGATCACCGAGGCGTACCTCGCAGCCCTGCCTGACCGTGCCTGGTTCCGCGAGACCATGCAGGCGGTCGTCGGGCGGCCGCGGGCCGGTGTGCCGTTCAAGCGGGCCGGCTGGTACTTCGTCAGCCGCAACGACGGCACCCAGAACCAGGACGTCCTCTACGTCGCGGCGACGCTCGCCGAACTGCTCGACGGCGGCCGCGTGCTGGTCGACCCGAACGCCTTCTCGCCGGACGGCACCAGCTCGCTGACGACCTTCACCGTCGCTCCTCACGGGGGCCTCGCGGCGTACGGCCGGAGCGACGGCGGTAGCGATTGGACCGTGTTCCACCTGATCGACCTGGCCACGAACGAGCCGGCGGACGACACCGAGATCCAGACCAAGTTCTCGTCGGCTGAGTGGCTGCCGGACGGCTCGTCGTACGTCTACACCCACTTCGAGCATCTGGGACGAGCGGAGGGCACTGAGACCGCCGCGCTGCCTGGTCCGGCCCTGCGGCTGCACCGGGTCGGGGACAAGCAGGACAGTGACGAGTTGATCGTCAACTTCCCCGAGAACGACCAGCTGATGGTCTTCGCCGAGGTGACCGATGACGACCGCTACGTCGTCGCCACCTTGGTTGAGGGAACGGAGAACCGCAACCGGCTCTGGGTCTATCCGATCTCCCAGGAGTTCGGTCGCAGCCGGCTGGCTGAGCCGATCAAGATCGTCGACGAGCCGGTGGCCGAGTTCGCGGTGGTGCGGTCCGACGGCTCCCAGCTCTATCTGCGTACCGACCTGGACGCCGAGCGTGGCCGGATAGTCCGAGTGGACCTCGAGCAGCTCGCCTCGACCGGGGTGCCGGAGTTTGCCGAGGTGGTGGGGGAGCGCGAACACACGCTGATGGCGGTCGAGGCGGCGGGGGACGGATTCCTGGCGCTGTATCTCGCCGATGCCCAGCCGCTGATCCACCGGTTCGGCCTGGACGGGACCGACCTGGGCCAGGTGGAGGTGACTGGTGGCGCCGTTGTGGCCGCGCACGGGAAGCCCGGAGACCCGGAGTGCTTCGTCGGCCTGTCCTCGGTCACCTCCGCGACGATCGCCTACCGCATCGACGCACAGACAGGTGACGTCCTGCCGTTGCCCGAGC
>JBKPNA010000057.1:0-5765 GCA_046765695.1 Actinomycetota bacterium
GTTGTCTGCAACCCGAGGAGGTTGACGGTTGAGCGGAATGCCGGAACAGCCCGGCCCATCACGGTAGGCTTGGCCCAGCCGACATGGCCCGCGGGAGAGATCATCGGACTCGACGCCGACGACGATGACGCCGAAGGGGCAACATCCCCGGAACCTCTCAGGCACCAAGACCGCGTACGCCATGGCAACTCTGGAGCCGCCGGTGACAGAGGGGGATGCGTACGCCGCGCGGGCGGGGCACGTGACCACCCGATGTTCGAACTGAAGGATGCTCCTGTGGCTGGACTCTCGCGCACGACCGTCGACTCCCTTCCGACCGCACGGCTCGCCGGCCGACACATCGGGCCGCAGCCGGACGAGCGGGACAAGATGCTTGCCGCTCTCGGCTTGGCCGACCTGGACCAGCTCGTCGACCAGTCGGTGCCTGCGGCGATCCGGCAGACGAAGCCGCTGAACCTGCCGCCGGCCTGGTCGGAGTCGCAGACGCTGGCCGAGCTGCGTCGGCTGGCGGAGACCAACAACCCGCTGGTTCCGATGATCGGGCTCGGCTACTACGGCACCATCACGCCGTCGGTGATCCGGCGGAATGTGCTGGAGTCGCCCGCCTGGTACACCGCGTACACGCCCTACCAGCCCGAGATCAGCCAGGGCCGGCTGGAGGCGCTGCTGAACTTCCAGACCATGGTGGCCGACCTGACGGCGCTGCCGGTTGCGGGCGCCAGCCTGTTGGACGAGGCGACTGCGGCGGCCGAGGCGATGACGTTGGCCCGGCGCAGTGTCAAGACCGGCAGCGTGTTCCTGCTCGACCCCGACACCTTGCCGCAGACCGTCGGGGTGGTCCGCACCCGCGCGACCGCCCTCGGTCTGGACGTGGTCGTGGCCGACGGTCCGCTGATCGAGGCGCTCGAGCAGGTGGACGCCTTCGCCGTGCTGGTGCAGTCGCCCGGTGCGACCGGCCGCGTGGCAGCGACGGCTGAGTTGGCGGAGGTGGCGGAGCGTGCCCACGCCAAGGGCGCGCTGGTGGTCGCCGCCTGCGACCTGCTCGCCCTGACACTGACCACCCCGCCGGGGGAGTGGGGCGCCGATGTCGCCGTCGGCTCCAGCCAGCGCTTCGGCGTACCGCTGTTCTACGGAGGCCCGCACGCCGGATTCATCGCCGTGCGGTCCGGCCTGGAGCGGACGCTTCCGGGCCGTCTGGTGGGAGTGTCCAAGGATGTCGATGGCACGGCGGCCTTCCGGCTGGCGCTGCAGACCCGGGAGCAGCACATCCGCCGGGACAAGGCCACCTCGAACATCTGCACCGCCCAGGTGCTGCTGGCAGTGGCCGCGAGCATGTACGCGGTGTACCACGGCCCCGACGGGCTGCGGGCCATCGCGGAGGAGATCCACGAGCGGGCGACGGGCCTGGCCGGCGACCTCAAGGCGACCGGGATTGAGATCACGCACTCGTCGTTCTTCGACACGGTGGTCGCAGTCGTGCCCGGTCGGGCAGCCGACGTCGCCGCCGCCGGCCGCGATCGCGGCGTGCACCTGCGGCTGGTCGACGCAGACCGCGTTGGCATCGCGGTCGGTGAGGACGCCACCACCGAGGACTTGGACCGGGTCCGCGAAGCGTTCGGCGTGACAGCATCCGGCGCGGAGGCGTACGGCGACCTGGCCGGCAGCGAGCGAAGCTCATGCTTCCTCACCCACCCGGTGTTCAACACCCACCACAGCGAGACGGCGATGCTGCGCTACCTGCGGGCGCTGTCCGACCGTGACTTCGCGCTGGACCGCGGCATGATCCCACTGGGCTCGTGCACGATGAAGCTGAATGCCACCACCGAGATGGAGCCGATCTCCTATCCCGGATTCGCCAACGTGCACCCATTCGCACCGGTGGAGGACGCACAGGGGTACGCCACCCTGATCCGCACCCTGGAGGGCTGGCTGGCGGAGCTCACCGGCTACGCCAAGGTGTCGATCCAGCCGAACGCGGGCAGCCAGGGTGAGCTCGCCGGACTGCTGGCGATCCGCGCCTATCACGACGCGCGCGGGGATCACGACAGGCGGATCTGCCTGATCCCCTCATCGGCTCACGGCACGAACGCCGCGTCGGCGGTGATGGCCGGCATGAAGGTGGTCGTGGTTGCGGCCGCAAAGGACGGATCGATCGATCTGGACGACCTGCACGCCAAGATCGACGCCCACCGCGACCAGCTCGCCGCGATCATGGTCACCTATCCCTCCACCCACGGCGTCTTCGAGGAGACGATCGTCGAGCTCTGCGCTGCGGTGCACGAGGCCGGCGGGCAGGTCTACGTGGACGGCGCCAACCTCAACGCGCTGCTCGGGCTCGCCCAACCGGGCCGGTTCGGCGCCGATGTCAGCCACCTCAACCTGCACAAGACCTTCTGCATCCCGCACGGCGGCGGCGGCCCCGGCGTGGGACCCGTTGGCGTGGGAGAGCATCTCGCGTCGTACCTGCCGAAGCACCCGCTGCTGGACGCGGCCGGGCCGGCCACGGGCGTCGGACCGATCTCGGCCGCTCCGTACGGCTCGGCGGGCATCCTGCCGATCAGTTACGCCTACATCGCCATGTTGGGTGCCGATGGCCTGACCGCAGCCACCGAGCACGCGCTGCTGGCCGCCAACTACGCCGCGATGCGGCTGGGCGCGGCGTACCCCGTCCTCTACGCCGGACGTGCGGGCCGGGTCGCCCACGAGTGCATCCTGGATCTCCGGCCGCTAACCAGGGCCAGCGGGGTCACCGTTGACGACGTCGCCAAGCGGCTGATCGACTACGGCTTCCACGCGCCGACGATGAGCTTCCCGGTGGCCGGCACTCTCATGGTCGAGCCGACCGAGTCGGAGAACCTGGCCGAGCTGGACCGGTTCTGCGCGGCCATGATCGCGATCCGGGAGGAGGTCGCCAAGGTCGAGGCGGGGGAGTGGCCTCGCGACGACAACCCGCTGGTCAACGCGCCCCACACCCAGGCCCAGGTGACCGCGGAGGAGTGGACCCATCCGTACTCCCGGCACCTGGCAGCATTCCCCGCCGGGCTGCACCTCGGGCCGCTGTACGCGACGGGTGCCGACAAGTACTGGCCGCCGGTCGGCCGGATCGACCAGGGCTTCGGTGACCGCAACCTGGTCTGCATCTGCCCGCCCCCGGAGGCCTTCGCCTAACCTTCGGCGCCCCTCTTCGTTCCGAAACCGGTCACAGACGACACGAATCCGGCCGGCGGATTCTTTGTCGTCTGTGACCGGTTTCTGACCGAGAGACGACGAGCCGTTACTGCGGCATCAGCAGGCTGGAGATCCGGGACGCCAGCTCGAAGTCTTTCGCCGTAAGCCCGCCTGCGGAGTGGGTGCTGAGCACCAGCGTCACGGTGTTCCAGCGGATGTCGATGTCGGGATGGTGATCCATGGCCTCCGCCTCGGCGCCGACCGCATTCACGAAGGCCAGCGCACCGGCGAAGTCGGCCTGCTTGTACGTGGCGGTGATGGCCGGTCCGTCATCCTCGACTCGCTCCCAGCCGGAGAGGGTCTGCAGGCGGGTGGCGACCTCTTCGTCGGTCAGCAGTTCGGTCACCGGTCCAGCCAACGGCCGACTCGCCAGCCTGTCAAGAAGATGCAGGGCGAAGCTTGGGTAGCGTTTGCTCGGGCAACAATGGAAGAGGTCAGGAGTGAAGGAATGGCTCGAACGGCTTAAGGGCAAGCCGTGGGTCGCTCACATGCTGCGGGCGGTGGATCGCTTCTCCAACCGGCTGGGCAGCCAGTTCGGCGCTGCGATCACCTACTTCTCGGTACTGGCCGTGATACCGATCCTGCTGTTCGCTTTCGCGGTGCTCGGCTTCGTGCTCACCGTGCTGCGGCCGGAGCTCATCGACGACATCGTCAACATCTTCGCCAGCACCATCGGAGTCCTCGACCAGGCCACACACGACAAGCTGGTCGCGCTGATCAGCGACACGCTGAGCAACTGGCGGGGGGTCGGCATCGTCGCGCTGTTGGCGGCGATCTACTCCGGCGCCGGCTGGATGGGCAACCTGAAGAATGCGGTCCGGGCGCAGTGGCGGCCCGACTTCGACATGCATGAGAAGCAGGGCAACATCGTCAAGAAGACAGTCATCAACCTGATCACACTCGTCGGCTTGATCGTTCTCATCGCGGTGACCTTCGCCCTGGCCTCCATCTCGACGTCTCTGGCAGACGATCTGATCAACCTGCTCGGTCTCAACGAGATCGGCTGGCTCAGCCCCGTGTTCCGGATCGTGCCGATCGTGTTCTCCATCGGTGCCGGCTGGCTGCTGTTCATGTACCTGTTCACAGTGCTGCCGGAGGAGCGTCAGCCCTGGCCGGTGGTCCGCCGCGGCGCGCTGATGGGTGCCATCGGGCTGGGCGTGCTGCAGTACTCGACCGGATTGTTGTTCAGCCTCTTCGCTCACAACAAAGCGGCAAGCATCTTCGGTCCAGTCATCGTGCTGATGTTGTTCCTCAACATCTTCGCCCAATTGATCTTGTTCATCGCAGCCTGGATCGCCACGGCGACCCAGGAGGCCGTGCCGGTCCCCGAGGAAAAGGTGCGGTTCCCGCTGACGGCGGAGGAGCGTGACGCTACCGAGGCCGGCCAACCGTCAGCTGACGGTCCGGTGATGGTGCCGGAAGCCGTCGCCGTTCGGTCGGTACAGGTGGGACTGGGTGCCGGCTACGTCACCGGTACTGCGACCGGCGTCGGGCTCGGGGCCGTACTGGCCTGGCTGCTCTCCAAGGCCGTACGCGGCCGCCGCTAGCCGCGGCTAGCTGGAACTGGCAGGCTCGACGGGTGGCTGGCCAATCTCCTCCAGCATCGTGGCGAACCAGTCGAGGCTGATGTCGAACGGTTTGCCGCCCTTGATCCGCTCGAACTCGATCGCCCTCAGCTCATCGCCCCTTTCCTCGTCATGCCCGATCACGCCAGGCTCGCCGCGCAGGGCGCAGTCCACGGCCAGATCCGTCATCGAGCGGATGAGATCGAGGTCGCGCTGGTTGGCTGCGGCCGAGCGAGAGAAGTATCCCGACTTCTGCACCATCACCTTCTGAGCCCCGAGCCGCTCGGCGAACTTGCTGGCGAACCAGTCACCCGGGTTGATCTTGTCGATCTTGACGTGACCGAAGGGGTCGCGAGGCACGTCCTCGCCCGCCCTCTCGAGCTCGCGGACGATCGTCTCCAGGCCGGCTCCCTCCGAGATGAAGAGGTTGACCGATCCCACCCGGTCCATCACTTCGGTCAGTCGAGAGGCCTCCGCGGCGATGTCCAGGCCGGCCTCGGGGACGTACACCCCATGCACTTCCCAGGCATCCCGGCTGAGCCCGATCTCCGGCAGCCACTCCCGGGTGTCCAGCCAGGCGCGGTAGTCCTGAGCCGTCGCGGCGGTCAGCCAGCCGCAGCTGCGGCCCATCACCTCGTGCACGATCAGCATCCGGGAGCCGGAGTTGTGCTCGCCGATGATGTTCTGCGCGAAGCGAGAGCCCTGCTCGGCGGCCGTCCAGGCACCGAGGGACTGCCTGATCGGGATGACGTCGTTGTCGATGGTCTTGGGCAGGCCGACCACCGTGAGCTCGTGGCCGTGCCGGGCGAGGAAGGCGGCCAGATCGGCAGCCGTGGTGTTGGTGTCGTCACCGCCGATCGTGTGCAGCACGTCTACGCCGTCGGCGGTCAGCCGGTTGGCAGCCGCCTGCAGCGGGTCGACCCCCTCGGCAACCAACCCCCGCCTGACCAGGTCCGCGGCGTTGGTCAGCTT
>JBKPNA010000058.1:0-3706 GCA_046765695.1 Actinomycetota bacterium
GACACCAGGAACGGCACCAGCACGTCGGTGATCTTGGAGAAGTCACCGATCCGGGAGATCAGGTAGTTCTCGTGGCAGCCGTAGGAGTTCCCGTGGCTGTCGGTGTTGTTCTTGAACAGGTAGATGTCCCCGCTGATCCCCTCGCTGGCCAGCCGCTGCTCGGCGTCGACGATCAGGTCCTCGAGGATCCGCTCGCCGGCCCGGTCGTGGTTGATCAGCTGGATCAGGTCGTCGCACTCCGCGGTCGCGTACTCCGGATGAGATCCCACGTCAAGATAGATCCGGGACCCGTTGCGCAGGAACACGTTCGACGAACGGCCCCAGGTCACCACCCGGCGGAACAGATAGCGGGCCACCTCGTCCGGGGTCAGCCGCCGCGTCCCACCAGAGGTGCAGGCCACGCCGTACTCGGTCTCCAAACCATAGATCCGGCGATCCACGACCCTCCCTCGTCTGTCGCCGACGGCGTCAGCCGCCGGTAAGGTCGAGCAGCCCGCCCAGCTCTTCTCGGGTCAGCTCCCGGAACTCCCCTGTCTTGAGCGTTCCAAGCCGCACCGGTCCGATCCCGGTCCGCGACAGCCGTCGGACCGGATGGCCGACCGCTTCCATCGTACGGCGCACGACATGATTGCGGCCCTCATGCAACGTGATCTTGACCAACGAGCGCTCGCCGGTCGTCGAGACCAGCTTCACTGCGACCGGTCGCACCGGCCCGTCGGAGAGCGTGATCCCGGAGCGCAGCCGGCCCAGCACGTCCCGGCCGACGACCCCGGCAACCTCGGCCAGGTAGGTCTTGGGCACCTCGTACGACGGGTGGGCCATCCGCTGGGCGAAGTCCCCGTCATTGGTCAGCAGAATCAGCCCCTCGGTGTCGGTATCCAGCCGGCCGACATGGAAGAGCCGGCCATGGCGCTCGGGTACGAGATCGGCAAGCGTACGCCGTCCCTCGGGGTCGTCCATGGTCGAGACCACCCCGCGGGGCTTGTTCAGTACCAGGTAGCGGTGCCGGCGTGGCGGCGGGATGCGGGACCCGTCGACCCGGACCACGTCGCGGTCCGGGTCCACCCGCCGCCCCTGCTCGGTCACCACCGTGCCGTTGACCTCGACCCGGCCCTCACTGATCAGCACCTCGGACGCTCGGCGGGAGGCTACCCCAGCGTTTGCCAGCACCTTCTGCAGCCGTACGCCCGCCTGATCAGTCATCGACCTCCGGTCCGGGCCGCTCCTCACCCTCGGCCGGACGCGGATCGCCGAGCTGGCTCAGCTCGGCCTCGAGGTCCTCCACCGCGGGCAGGTGTGGGGCGAGCGGAGGCAGCTCGTCCAGCGAGCGCAGCCCCATCCGTTCCAGGAAGTAGCTGGTGGTGGCGAAGACCACCGCGCCCGAGTCGCGGTCGTGCCCGGCCTCCTCGATCAGGCCCCGGGCCAGCAGGGTCCTGATCACCCCGTCGACGTTGACCCCGCGTACCGCTGACACCCGGCCACGGGAGATCGGCTGGCTGTAGGCGATCACAGCGAGGGTTTCCAGCGCCGCCTGGGAGAGCTTCGCCTGCTGCCCTTCCAGCACGTACCGGCTGACGAGCTCGGCATGCTCCTCGCGGGTGTAGTACCGCCAACCTCCGCCGAGCTCACGCAGCTCGAAACCGCGGCCGGTCTCGTCGTAGAAGGCAACCAGCTCGGCGAGCGTCTCGGCCACCACGGACTCCGGCACACCGACGGCCTGGGCCAGCTCGGTCACGCTCAGCGGCTCTGCCGCCAGCAGCAGCAACGCCTCGAGCGCGCCGCTGACGTCCACCTCACCTTCCGCCTCGGGTTGTCCTGCGTCGGTCGGCGCCCCGATGACATCCGACGCAAAGAGCTCCGAGCTCACGAGCGCACCTCCACAACGGCAGCCGGTAGGTCGAACTCGTCGGAGATGTCCAGCTCACCGTCGTCACTGCCGGTCCAGCGGATGGTCAGCTCGCCGAGCGGGGTGAGCTGCTCGAACCCGATCGCACCCTCCCGGAACAGCTCGAGCAGGGCCAGGAATCGGGCGACCGTGGTAACCAGATCCGGCGAGTCGCCGGTCAGCGCGCGAAACGTCAACGCGCGGGCGCGGCGTAGCCGATCGGTGATCACCACCGCCTGGTCGCGCACGCTGACCAGGGGTGCGTGCAGGTGGGCCAGGGAGACCACATCGGCCGGCTTCGGGGCGAGCGCTCTGGCAGCCAGCGCGGCGAACCGGTCCAGCCCGATCGAGATGGTCACCTCGGGCAGCAGCTGGGCGAACCGGGGCTCCACCCCGACATCGCGTGGGAATCGCCTGCCCTGCACCTCGAGGGTGGCCACGAGGTAGGCCGCCACCTGCTTGAACGCCCGGTACTGCAGCAACCGGGCGAACAGCAGATCCCGGGCCTCCAGCAACGCAAGATCCTCGGGGTCCTCCACCTCACCGGCCGGCAACAACCGAGCCGCCTTCAGGTCCAGCAAGGTTGACGCAACCACCACGAACTGGCTTGTCTGGTCCAGGTCCCACCTTGGTCCGAGGGCCTTGATGTGGGCGATGAACTCGTCGGTCACCTGGGACAGCGCCACCTCGGTGATGTCGAGCTTGTGCTTGGCGATCAGCTGCAGCAGCAGGTCGAAGGGGCCGGCGAAGTTGTCCAGGTGTACGTCGAACCGGGAGCTGGCCTCTTTCGCCTCGAGGATCTCGGCGGCCCCGCGCTCGCCACGCCTGGCGTGGCGCAGCGAGGTGCTCACGAGGACGAGAGCCGGCGCACCACGTCAGACTCCCCGCCGTTGGCCTCCAAATCCTCCAGAGCCGCCGCGATCGCCTCCCGGACGATCCGGCCCCGGTCCACCGCCATGCCGTGCCGCGCCCGCAGCGTCAGCCGCGCCTGTTCCAAGGCCAGCAGCTCGGTCTCGCTCACGTACACGGTGATCTTCTGTTCATGCCGGACGCGCCCGGTGCCGCGGGACTTGGCCGAGGCCGACGACTCGGCAGGTACTGCTGGCACAGCAGAGAGCGGCTTGGCCGCCTTCGTGTCCCGAAACAGCTCAGAAGCACCAGGAAGACTTACCCTGCGTGGCATCGGGCCAGCACCTCGCGCGCCAAGTTGCGGTACGCCGTTGCCCCCGGTGATGTTGTGGCGTAGGTGGTGATCGGCTCGCCGGCCACCGTTGTTTCGGGAAACTTCACTGTCCGCCGGATGACGGTGTGGAAGACCCGCTCGCCGAAGGCCTGGACCACGCGCTCCAGTACCTCCTTGTTGTGCAGTGTTCGTGGATCGTACATGGTGCCCAGGATGCCCAGGATCTCGAGCCGGGGATTGAGCCGGTCGGTCACCTTGGCGATCGTGTCGGTCAGCAGCGCGATGCCCCGCAGCGCGAAGAACTCCGTCTCCAACGGCATGATCACCTTGTCCGCGGCGGTCAGCGCGTTGATGGTCAACAGCCCGAGCGAGGGCGCGCAGTCGATCAGGATCACGTCGTAGCGGGGCTTGACATTCTCCAGCACCCGCAGCAGCGTCTGCTCGCGCGCCACCTCGGACACCAACTGGACCTCGGCGGCCGACAGGTCGATATTGCTCGGCAGGATGTCGAGGTTCTCGACCGACGTTCGGTCGATGACGTCGTCGATCGGAGTGTCCCGGCTGAGCAGCAGGTTGTAGATGCTGTGTTCCAGGGTGTGCGGGTTGACCCCCAGACCGACCGACAGCGAGCCCTGGGG
>JBKPNA010000059.1:0-3406 GCA_046765695.1 Actinomycetota bacterium
CTGCCGGAGGACCCGCTGGAGATGCACACGAACACCGTCGGCGCGCCGAAGCTGGCGGGGGTCGCCGGCGTGCCCGATGCCCCGGCTCGTCCCGGCGACCTGTGCGTGTACACGACCCTCGACCCGATCACCGGCGAAGCCCTGCCACCGGGCGCGGAAGGGGAGCTCGCCTCGCGCGGTCCCACGATGATGCTCGGCTACTGGGAGAAGCCGGACGAGACCGCCGCAACGCTGGTCGACGGCTGGGTGCGCTCGGGCGATCTCGGCCGGATCCGGGAGGACGGCTACCTCCAGATCACCGGGCGCAGCAAGGAGCTCTACAAGAGCGGCGGCGAGCTGGTCATGCCGAAGGAGATCGAGGAACTGCTGACCCAGCACCCCGGAGTGAGTCAGGCCTACGTCGTGGGCATCCCAGACGAGCGCTGGGGCGAGATCGGCTGCGCCTACGTCGTCCGGGAGCCTGGAGCCGAGCTCAGCGAGGACGAGCTGCTGGAGGTGTGCCGGGCCAAGCTGGCGCGGTTCAAGGTCCCGCGGCATGTCATCTTCCTCTCGGCGGGCGAGCTGCCGACCACCCCGACGGGCAAGGTGCAGAAGTTCCGGCTGGTCCAGACCTTCCGCGAGGCGGCGTCCTGATGGCCGGGGTGGAGGACAGGATCGTCGTCGTCACCGGTGCCGGAGGCGGGCTGGGCCGCGAGTACGCGCTCCTGCTGGCCGCCTCGGGGGCGAAGGTCGTGGTGAACGACCTCGGCGGAGCGCGTGACGGGACCGGCGCCGACCGGTCGGCCGCCGACGGCGTGGTCTCCGAGATCCGTGCGGCCGGAGGCGAAGCCGTCGCCAGTCATGACAGCGTCGCCACGCCCGAGGGCGCGGCCGCGATCATCGACACCGCGGTCACGACCTTCGGCACCGTGCACGCGGTCGTGAACAACGCCGGCATCCTCCGGGACGGTGCTTTCGCCAAGATGACCGACGAGGCGTGGGACGCTGTCCGGCGGGTGCACCTGGACGGCGCCTTCTTCGTGACCCGCGCGGCCTGGTCACACTTCCGCGAGCAGCAGCACGGCCGGGTAGTCATGGCCACCTCCACCAGCGGGCTCTACGGAAACTTCGGCCAGGCCAACTACGGCGCGGCCAAGCTGGGCCTCGTCGGACTGATGAACACGCTGGCGATCGAGGGTCGCAAGTACGGCATCGGGGTGAACGCCGTCGCGCCGATGGCGGCCACCCGGATGACCGAGGACATCGCCCCGGCGGAGCTGCTCGCGGCGCTGCCGCCGGCTCACGTGGCACCCGTGGTCGGCTATCTGGTGAGCGATGAGTGCACCGACACCGGAACCGTCATCGTGGCCGGCGGCGGCCAGGTGCACCGGGTACAGCTCTTCCAGGGCAAGGGCGTCACGTTCGGCGACGTCCCGTCGATCGCCGAGGTCGCCGACCGGTGGGCCGAGATCAGCGACCTGGATGGGGCCCAGCCCGGGACGAACCCGGTCGGCTGATCAGCGGGTCGCTCGGGCCGGTGCGTACAGCGTGTTCCAGATGATCGCGGTGTAGGCGTCCACCAGCTTGTCGACCTCGGCGTCCGAGGCACCACGAACCAGCTGGTGGAAGGCCCGCTCGGCCATCCAAGTCAGCCACGCCGCCGTTTCGGCGGCCGGCAGGGAGGCGTCCACCGTGCCTGAAGCCTGCCCTTCCCGGATGTGCTTGCGCAGGCTGGCCACGTTGCGGTCCATCATCTTGGTGACCAGCTCGCGCACCGACGGGTCGTAGCCGGAGGCATCGACGACCGCGGACATCAGCATGGTGTGCGGTCGGTACGTGGCGACGACGTGCGCCAGGGCCGCCCGCAGATCCTCCCGGCTGAAGTCGTCCGGCAGGCCGTACCACTGCCGTGCCGCACCGCCGACCTGTTCGAAGATCTCGACGAACCAGGCGCGCAGCAGTTCGCCCTTGTCCTCGAAGTAGACGTAGAAGGTCGAACGCGACACCCCCGCGTCGGAGGCCAGTCGCTCGACCGACAACTCGGTATAGCTCTCCCCGTCGGCCAGCAACTTCTCGACGGCATGCAGTAGCCGGTCACGGAGCTGATCGCGCCGCTCGGCTCGGGAACTGTGGCTCTTACGGGTGATGGAGGGCATAGCACTTCGAGTCTATGTCCAGACAGGGTGTCCGATCGGCCCTGATCCCCAAGAAGGGTTGAGGGGGCAGGCCATGGTGACGCACCTCCCCAGACCGCACGCGGCTGACCGCACGACGTAGATCGCGCGGGGCCATGACCTGTGCATCTCCTATGCACTCAATACGGGCGGCAAGGGTCAACGACACCACCCGCTTGCCAACAGGCGATTGGCGTCTGACCCGTTCAATCGGCATTGCTCAACGTTGGCCGACGAGATGAAGATCAACTCGCAAGGTGTCAGCCGCCGACCTTCTTACCGGAGAGGTCTGGGGCGTCACTCGGGTGAGACCTCTAGCGCCTCGAGGACGGCGGCGGCACCGGTCGTTGCGACCTTGCGGCCGAAGTAGACATCGGTCGTCATCGACGTGCTGGCGTGGCCGAGCTGGTCGGCGGCGGCCCGGGAAGACAGGCCGGCGTGGTCCATGAGGGTGGCGACAGATTTGCGGAAGATGTGCGAGGTGACCCAGTCAAACCCGGCTGCGTCGAAGGCATCACGCAGGTCGGCCTGGGTGTTGGAGGGGTCGCGCCAGCCGCCGAGGGGAGCGGGGAAGACCGGCCGGGCTGCGATCTCGTCGCCGGACGCGGCCAACCGTTCTTTGCGGCCGCGCAGCATCTCGGTGCACCACCGGGGGAGGACCAGTGTGCGGTTGCCGGCGTCAGTCTTGGTCGACTTGACCACGAGACCCTTCCCGCGGACCCGCACGGCCGCGGCGCGGACCTCGATGGTGCCGGCGGTCAGGTCGACGGCGTTCCAGGTCAGGCCGCAGGCCTCGCCGATGCGCAGCCCGGTAGCCATCAGGAAGGCGACGAGGTCGGGCACATCGCGGACGATGGCCCGGTCGTCGTAGCTGAGCGCGGCCCGCAGCTGCCGCAGCTGGGCGACGGTCAGGGCGCGCGGTGCGGGCTTGGGCCGGCTCTTGATGCGGCCGAGGTCCGTCACCGGGTTGTGAGGCAGTGCGTCGTGCCGGGTGGCCAGCGCGCACATGCCGGACAGCACCGACCGGCACATCCTTGCGGTGACCACCCCGTGGGCGTCGGTGATGCCGCGCAGGTGCCGGTCCAGGATGCCGACGGACAGTTCGCGGACCCGCAGCTGGCCGAGGCGGGGAAGGATCTGGCGGTCCAGCCGGTCGCGGTAGGCCTGCATGGTGATGGGGGAAAGGCCCTCCAGATGGCCGTACCAGAACTCGGCGAGCCCGGAGACGCGGCTGTCCGCGGTGACCTCCCCAC
>JBKPNA010000060.1:0-2684 GCA_046765695.1 Actinomycetota bacterium
GTGCAGCGCGACGGTAGGGTTCATGATGATTCGGATAGTAGACCGGCCTTCGGGGAGGTGCCGGAATGACTTCGCTGCGCAGCGACGCCTGGTACGCAGGGGATGACCGCAACGCCTACATCCATCGGGCCTGGATGCGCCGCGGGCTGCCGAACTCGGCGTTCCAGGGCCGGCCGCAGATCGCGATCGCGAACACCGCATCCGACCTGACGCCATGCAACGCCCACCTCAACGAGGTGGCCGAGCACGTGAAGCGCGGCGTCTGGGAGGCCGGCGGGGTGCCGCACAACCTGCCGGTGGTGTCGCTGGGCGAGACGCTGCTGCGGCCGACCGCGATGCTGTGGCGCAACATGGCCGCGATGGCCATCGAGGAGATGATCCGGGCCAACCCCGTCGACGGCGTCGTGCTGCTGGGCGGCTGCGACAAGACCATCCCGGCGCTGCTCATGGCGGCCGCGTCGGTCGACCTGCCGGCGGTTGTCGTGCCCGGCGGACCGATGCTGACCGGTACGTTCCGCGGCGTGCCGCTGGGCTGCGGCACCGACGTCTGGCGGCTGTCCGAGGAGGTCCGTGCCGGCACGCTGAGCGAGCAGGCGTTCCTGGACTCGGAGTCGTCCATGATCCGCAGCCGCGGGCACTGCAACACGATGGGCACGGCCTCCACCATGGGGCTTCTCGCCGAGGCGCTCGGCACCACGCTGCCCGGCACCGCCGGAACGCCCGCGCCGGACAGCCGGCTGCTGGCGCGCTCGCACGAGACCGGGCGGCTCATCGTCGAGATGGTGCGCTCGGACCGGCGGCCCAGCCAGGTCATCACAAGCGCGTCGTTCCACAACGCGATCGTGGCGCTGGCCGCCATCGGCGGCTCCACCAACGGGGTGGTGCATCTGCTGGCCATCGCGGGCCGCCTGGGTGTGCCGCTGACGCTGGACGATTTCGACCGGATCGCCGCCGAGGTGCCGCTGCTCGTCGACCTGCAGCCGGCCGGCCGGCACCTGATGGAGGACCTGTTCCGGGCCGGCGGGCTGGCGGCCGTGCTCAAGGAGGTCGCCGATCTGATGGACCCCGACGCCATCACGGTGACCGGCGAACCGTTCGTCAAGTCGCTGGCCGACGCGCAGATCTGGGATCGCGAGGTCATCCGTCCCCGGGACGAGCCGTTGATGCCCAACGGCGGCCTGGCCGTGCTGCGCGGCAACCTGGCCCCGAACGGCGCCATCATCAAGCCGGCCGCGGCCTCACCGCACCTGCTGCGGCACCGCGGGCGGGCGGTGGTGTTCGACTCGATCGAGGACTTCGGCGCCCGCATCGACGACCCGGACCTGGACGTGGACGCCGACTCGGTGCTGGTGCTGCGCGGTTGCGGGCCCAAGGGCTACCCGGGAATGCCCGAGGTGGCCAACGTGCCGCTGCCCACCAAGCTGCTGGAGCAGGGCGTCCGGGACATGGTGCGGATCTGCGACGGCCGGATGAGCGGAACGGCGTACGGGACCGTCGTACTGCACGTGGCGCCGGAGGCCGCGGCGGGTGGGCCGCTGAGCCGGATCCGCACCGGTGACTGGATCGTGCTGGACGTGCCGGCCCGGCGGATCGACGTCGACGTGCCACAGGCCGAGCTGGACGCCCGGCCGCCGTCGGCGGAGTTGCTGGACGCGGTGACCAAGCCGACCCGCGGGTGGGAGAAGCTCTACGTCGACACGGTGCTGGGCGCCGACACCGGCGCCGACCTTGATTTCCTGGTCGGTGCCAGCGGCTCCGCGGTGAGCCGCGAGTCGCACTGACGCACCAAGATCGACCCACCCCGCGATCTTGGAGTTGTGGTTGCCCTTATGGGCGTTTCGCAGCGATTCGCTCCAACCACAACTCCAAGATCGCGGGGAGGTATCAAACGAGCGGGCGGCTACGTCCTGTGGAGCCTGTGGCTGGTCGCGTTCGCTGTCGTGCTGGCCCGCCGCCCGGCCACCATCCCCGCGCCGGCACTCGCGGGCCCGCTGATCGATCAGGGCAGAAGACGGATGAGAACGGCGTCGTGGCCGGGAACCGTACGGCACACCCGGCCATCGAACGGCGCCTCCTCCCCGGTACCGACGGTGCGCAGCACCCGCACGTTCGCGGACAGCGGAAGCCGCGCCGCCGGCACCGCGATTTCGCGGTCGTCGCCGCCCCGGTTGAGCAGCACCACCGCGGCCCCACCGTCGGACATCGGCTTGGCCCACGCCTCGCCGGCCCCACTCGGCCCGATCCGTTCCCCCTGGCGGCCGCCCCAGTCCTGGTCCACCTCGATGACGTCCGGGTCGCACAGCACGTTCCGGATGTGCCCCGGCATCCGCCGGGGGTCGTTACCCGCCATCAGCGGTGCGTTGAGCACGGCCCAGAGGTACATGTGCGCCCGATTTTCGCCGGCGCTCAGCGACCCGTTGCCGACCTGCAGCATGTCCGGGTCGTTCCAGGCGCCGGGCCGTGCGTATGGTGCCAGGTCGGCCTGGCGGTCCAGCGTTGCCAGGATCGACTCCCAGGTGGGGACCAGGTCATCCGTGGTGCGCCATTGGTGCGCGATCCCGGGTGCCCACCGCCACGGCTCGAACAGTCCGTACTCCGAAATCGCGTACACGATCGGGCGATCGAGCCGGTCGAGCTCCCGCCGCATTCGGCCGAACGCGGCGACCGGATCCAGCCCGTCGTTG
>JBKPNA010000061.1:0-2540 GCA_046765695.1 Actinomycetota bacterium
GGCAGTGGCCTCGGACGCATCTTCCACGCGTCTGTCCACCCGGGAAGGCCTCGGCTCCATCTCGCGGGCGCCGCACCTCCCGGCGGGGTTCACCAAGACGTTCACCAGCCGGTACATCTACGCCGGTGGACTGCGCCAGCACGCGGTTATCGGAGGTGCTGGCCCGCCGCTGTTGCTGGTGCACGGCTGGCCGGAGAACTGGTACGCGTGGCGCCTGCTGATGCCGGCGCTGGCCCGGGATTTCGAGGTCATCGCGGTCGACCAGCGCGGTATCGGGCTGACCGACAAGCCCGAGGGCGGGTACGACACCGGCACCCTCGCGCGCGACCTGGTCGCGCTGATGGACGCGCTCGGCCACCAGCGGTTCGCCATGGTCGGCCACGACACCGGAATGCCGATCGGCTACGCCCTGGCCGCGGATCACCGGGAGCGGCTCGACCGCCTGGCCGTCGCCGAGGCCGTCCTGCCGGGCGTGGCTCCCTCACCGCCCCTGTTCGTCCCCGCGCAGGTCAATGACCGGCTGTGGCACCTTGCCTTCAACCGGCTCGCCGAAGTGAACGAACAGCTCGTCAAAGGCCGGGAAGACATCTATTTCGGCTGGCAGTTCGCCACCAAGGCCGCGAGGAAGCTGCCCGACTACGCCGTCAGGTACTACATCCACACCCTGGCCTCCATTCCTGGAGCTCTGCGCGGCAGCTTCGGGTGGTACCGCGCGCTCGACACCACCATCGCGCAGAACGAGCAGCGCAAGACCCGGCGCCTGACCTTGCCCGTGCTGGCGATCGGCGGAGCGGCAAGCGGCGGTGAGGGGGTCGGGAACACGATGAGGCTCGCCGCGGACGACGTGCAGAGTCTGGTCACGCCCGGCTGCGGGCACTGGGTCGCCGAGGAGGCTCCCGAGGAGATGCTGGCGGCGCTGACCGCGTTCCTGGCCCCGTACCGCGACCGAGGGCGAGGTGCACGACCCCAGGCCGCCGTGTCGCTTCGGTAGATGACGGTGTTCGAACGTCTGCACATGCCCTCGCCGGGCGGCGATCGAGTGGCTCAACGTCGAGCCATTGTAGAACGCCGCCCCACCCACAACGGAGGTCGTCATGAGTAGCCCCGTCGAGACCGCAACCGAGATCCGCCCCTTCCGCGTCGACATTCCGGAGGAGGAACTGGCCGACCTCCGCCGACGCATTGCAGCGACGCGGTGGCCCGAAAGGGAGACTGTCGCAGACGGGTCACAGGGCGTGCAGCTGGCCACGATGCAGGAGCTCGTGCGCCACTGGGGCACCGAGTACGACTTGCGGAGGTTCGAGGCGAGGCTGAACGCGCTGCCTCAGTTCATCACGGAGATCGATGGTCTCGACATCCACTTCATCCACGTCAAGTCGCCGCACGAGAACGCGTTGCCGCTGATCATCACGCACGGCTGGCCGGGTTCGGTCATCGAGATGCTGAACGTCGTCGGCCCGCTCACCGACCCGCCGGCACACGGCGGCGCCGCCGAGGACGCGTTCGACGTGGTGGTCCCGTCGATGCCCGGCTACGGGTTCTCCGGGAAACCGACGACTACCGGCTGGGACCCGGTCCACATCGCGGAGGCATGGATCACGCTGATGAGGCGCCTGGGCTACCCCCGATTCGTCGCGCAAGGCGGCGATTGGGGTGCGCAGATCACGGATGTGATGGGTGCGAAGGCACCTCCGGAGCTGCTCGGCATCCACTCCAACATGCCCGGCACCGTTCCACCAGACGTTTCGAAGGCACTCACGTCGAACGTGCTCGGCAGCGGCGACCCGCCGCCGTCCGGCCTATCGGCCGACGAACAACGCGCTTACGACCAGCTGAGCTTCCTCTTCACGAAGGGCATCGGCTACGCACTCGAGATGGGGTTGCGCCCGCAGACGCTGTACGGGCTCGCCGATTCGCCCGCCGCCCTCGCCGCCTGGATGCTCGACCACGACGCGCGCAGCTACAAGGACATCGCACGGGCCTTCGAAGGCGACCCCGTCGACAACCTCACCCGAGACGAGGTCCTCGACAACATCACGCTCACCTGGGTGACGAACACAGGGGTTTCCTCGGGCCGTCTCTACTGGGAGAACAAGCTCGGCTTCTTCGACGTCAAGGGCGTCTCGGTTCCGGCTGCCGTGAGCGTCTTCCCTCGAGAGCTCTATCAGGCGCCGCGGAGTTGGACCGAGCGAGCCTACCCCAACCTCATCTACTTCAACGAGGTCGGCAAGGGCAACCACTTCGCGGCCTGGCAGGAACCGAACCTGTTCACGACGGAGCTGCGAGCCGCATTCCGGTCACTGCATTGATCCGCCCCCACCAACAACGGAGGTCGTCATGAGTAGCACCGTCGAGACCGCCACCGACATCCGTCCCTTCCGCGTCGACGTTCCGGATGAGGCTTTGGCGGACCTTCGTCGACGCATCGGGGCCACGAACTGGCCCGAAAAAGAGACCGTCGCGGATCAATCCCAGGGCGTGCCGCTCGCCATGATCCAAAAGCTCGCGCGCCACTGGGCAACAGAGTACGACTGGCGCAC
>JBKPNA010000062.1:0-3394 GCA_046765695.1 Actinomycetota bacterium
AGTACGTCGATGCCGACCTTGCCGTACAGCTGACGCTTGGCCTCGGCGACGAAGGCGTTGCCGGCTCCCACGATCATGTCGGCACCGACACCGTCCAGCAGCCCGAAGGCCATCGCGGCAAGGGCCTGTACGCCACCCAGGGCGAAGATCCGGTCGGCTCCGGAGGCCCGCGCCGAGTACAGCACCGCCGGGTGCGGCTGGCCCTCCCTCGATGGCGGGGTGGCCGAGACGATGTTGGGCACACCTGCCGCGCGAGCCACGCCGACGGTCATGAAGGCGCTGGCCAACAGGGGGAACCGGCCGGCCGGCAGGTAGGCGCCGACGTTGGACACCGGAATGTACTTCTGGCCGCACACCACCCCGGGGACGACCTCGTCCTCGAAGTCATGCAGGTGGTCGCGTTGCATACGTGCGAACCTGCGGGTTCGTTCGGCACCGGTGTCGAGTGCCGCGCACAGATCGGCAGGCAACGACGCCGTAAGCTCCTCGACCTGCTGCGGAGAGATCTCGAAGTCGGTGCCGCCCTGCCAGCCGTCGAGCTGCTCGGCGTACCGGCGGACCTCTTCGATGCCGCCACGCTCGATGTTCGACAGCATCTCGGAGACTGTGGCGCTGACCTTCGGATCGGACTGTGCGGCGACATCGGGGCGGTTGGGCTCGCGAACTATTTGGAAGCTCCCGCTGATCCGCACCTTGTCCCGCGGCGTGAGGTGCATACGTATACCATAGGCAAGCCGGCGGATGGTTGGCAAGCGTTCGCCGCCCGGGCAGGTCGTGGGGTGAGGGCCGGGATCACGCATGTGGCCTTGTGCGGAGAAACGGAGCCGAAAACAGCCGGATCCGCCTCCGGATGCGGCTTTGTGCGGAGAAACGGATGCGGGAGAGGGGAGCAACTGAAACGAATAAACGCCGCCGGTTCGTTGTTGGATGCGACGGAAGGGTTGTGAGCGCGACGCCGTGGTCGCCCAAACGGGAACTCCGATGGCTTGGGGGACGGCGTGCGTGCGTACAGCAGAGTGCTGCGGCACGGTCCCGCCTCGTGGCCGTTCCTCTTCGCCGCCCTGGCGCGGCTGACGATGGCCATGATCCCGCTCGGCATCCTGATCTTGGTCGAGCAGCAACGGCAGGCGTACGCCATCGCCGGTGTGGTGGGCGGCGCGTACGCCATCGGTGCGGCGGTCGGGACGCCGCTGTGGGGCCGCCTGATGGACCGCTTCGGCCAGGTCGCAGTGCTGCTGCCGACCGCGGTGGCCAGTTCAGTGCTGCTCGTCGGGCTGGCCTTCGCCACAGTGGCCGGAGCGCCCGACCAGGCCCTCGTTGTTCTCGCCGCCGGCGTCGGCCTCAGCTATCCGGCGATCAGTCCGGCGCTGCGCTCCAGCTTCCGGCTCTCCCTGCCCGACCCGGAGGATCGGAGAGCGGCCTTCGCTCTCGATGCGACGTCGGTGGAGCTTGCCTTCGTCTGTGGTCCTTTGCTGCTGTCGGCCATGCTGCTGCCCGGGATTCCGGTGCTGCCGCTCCTGGTCACCGCCGGGCTGCTGCTCGGCGGAGGACTCGGCTACTGCGCGACCGAGGTCGCCCGTCGGGCCAGTGCGGCAGCCCAGCGCGCCGCCGCAGGTGGGGACCGGGGCACGACCGGCGCAGGCCCGCGCACGGCTGTGGCTGCGGCGGGAGTAGCGGCGGTACTTACCGTGATGCTGATGCTGAGCATCGGCTTCGGGCAGCTCGACACGTCGATGGCAGCGACCTCGGACCTGGCTTTGGGTGGCACCCAGCGGGTGGGCATCTTGTTCGCGGCGATCGCCGGTGGCAGCACGGTCGGCGGGCTTGCCTTCGGTGCCCGGTCTTGGCCCTTCGACGAGCGGCGTGCGGTGCCGCTGCTGCTCTGTCTGTTCGGGGTGTTCCTCACGCTGCTCGCCGGGCTGCTCGCGGCGGATACCGTGACCCTGCTCATCCTGTTGCCGGTGCTGTTCCTCACCGGGCTGACCGTCGCCCCGACCTTGATCATGCAGCAGCGGCTGCTCGATCACCTGGCACCGGCGCACCGGCTGAACGAGGCGCAGGCCTTCCTCTCGGCGTCGAACACCACCGGCGCGGCGGTGGGCACCGCCATCGCGGGCATCGTGATCGACACGGCCGGGCTGGGTTGGGCCTTCGGCGGCGCGGCGTTGGGTGTGCTGTTCGCGGCCGGGGTCGCCGTACTCAACCAGCCGCGGTGGCGTACCTCGCCGGGCTGACTCGTGTTGACAGCGCACCCTGCACCCTTAGCCGGACGCTGCAGCCTCTGCAGGGGTGCAGCGTCGAGCTAAACGGTGCAGCGTGAAGCGTTCAGAGAGCGTCGAGGGCGATGGTGGTGTCGCGCAGCCGGTCCGTCGCGATCTGCCGGCCGACCAGGGCGCGAAGCTGCTCGTTGACGTCCCAGACGTTGACGTTCATCGCGGCGGTGACGGCCCCGTCGCGGGTCCAGAACGCGAGAAACTCGCCGCTGTCGAGGTCGCCGCGGATCACCACCTCGTCGTCGGGCTCACCGTGGCCGACATACTCCATGCCCAGGTCGTACTGGTCGGTGTAGAAGTAGGGCTGCCAGTCGTACCGATCGGTCCGGCCGAGAATCGTCTTGGCGGCCAACTGGCCCTGACGGATGGCGTTGTCCCAGTGTTCGACCCGGAGCCGCCGGCCCAGGACCGGGTGATAGGCGTTGGCGACATCCCCGACCGCGAGAATCGCCGGGTCGCTGCTGCGCAGCTTCTCGTCGACAACGATGCCGTTGCCGATCTCCAGGCCGGCGGTGTCGGCAAGGCCGACGTTCGGGGCGACCCCGACAGCAATCAGCACGAGATCCGCAGGTACCAGTCCGCTGCTGGTTGCCACGCCCGTCACCCGTCCCCGCTCGCCGACGATGCCGGACACGGTCATGTTGCTGCGTAGGTCCACGCCGTGGTCCAGGTGCAAGCCGGCGAAGTACTGACCCAGCCGTCGGCCGAGCACCCGCTGCAACGGCACCGCGCCGGCCTCCAGCACGGTCACCTCGCAGCCGGCCAGCCGAGCGGCGGCAGCGACCTCGAGTCCTATCCATCCCGCGCCGATAATCACCAGCCGGACACCTGCGGCAAACGCCGCACGCAGCACGTCGGAGTCGCCGATCCGCCGCAGCGTGTGAACCCCGGCGAGGTCGACGCCGGGCAGGTCAAGTGTTCGCGGGCTGGCGCCGGTGGCCAGCACGAGATGGGAATAGCCCAGCTTCTCGCCTGATCTCAGCCACACCTCCGAAACGTCCCGGTCGACGGCAACCACAGCGTCGCCGAACCGGGTCTGCACGTCCTGTTCGGCGTACCAGCTCAAGGCATGGACGTAGAGGTCCGACTGAGCCGTCTTGCCCTGCAGGTAGTCCTTGGAC
>JBKPNA010000063.1:0-9749 GCA_046765695.1 Actinomycetota bacterium
CGTATCTCCGCCGCCCAGCCGGCGCCTCGCGGCGTTCTCCTCAGTCGAGATACAACCCGGTATCCCTCCCTCGTCGGCCTTGCGAGCCATCCACCTGGACGACGGATCTACGCACCGGATTCCTGACGGAGGGCACTAGCCGGGGGCCGTCGGCGCGCGCGGGGTCCAGACACCCGCGCGGGCGACCCGGGTGCCACTGGACCCAATGATCAACAAGCAGCTCATGTCGACCGAGTCGGGATCGAGGTCGGCGAGCGGCGTCACCATCAGCGACTCGTCCGCCCGGCCGATGCTCCGCCCGACCACGACCGGCGTCTGTGCTGCGCGGTACTCCAGCAGGACCTCCTTGGCCTGTTTGACCTGGGAGGTCCGGGTTCGCGAGGCGGGGTTGTAGATGGCCAGCGCCAGATCGGCCGCCGCGGCGGCTCGCAACCTGCTCTCGATCACCTGCCACGGCTTGAGCCGGTCGGAAAGCGAGATCACCGCGTAGTCGGCGCCGAGCGGTGCTCCGGCTCGGGCCGCGACGGCCTGGGCGGCCGTGAGGCCGGGCAACACCTCGATCTCGACCTCGGCGTACGCGGGGTCCTCGGCGGCCTCGAAGACGGCGGCGGCCATGCCGAACACTCCGGCGTCCCCACCCGACACCACGGCCACCCGCTCCCCGGACCTGGCCAGATCCAGCGCCAGGCGGGCGCGGTCCAACTCGACCGTGTTGCCACTCGGATGCCGCACCAGGCCGGGTCGAGGCGGGATCCGGTCGAGGTAGCGGCCGTAGCCGACGACATGGTCGATCCGGGCGAGCGCAGAAGACGCCTCGGGTGTCAGCCAGCGGTCCGGTCCGGGACCGAGGCCGATGACGAGGAGCCGGGGCGCCTCGACGGACTGCCGGTCGGCCGCCGACCTGGAAACCCGGCCCGCCGCGTCAGCACGCCGGTCCTGCCCTGGGACCACGATCAGCGAGAAGTACGGCACCGACTCCGGATCGACGTCCAGCACGGATGCGATGCGTTCGGTTCCGGTGCTGGCCCGCTCGACGTAGCGCGCCTCGGCCAGCCGGCCGGACTGGCGCAGTGCCTCGACGACCGCGGGAAAGGTGCGGCCGAGCTTCATGATCACGGATGCCTGGGTGTCGGCCAGCCGGCGAGCCAGCTCGGCCACCGGCAGGGTGCCGGGCAGCACGGTCAGCACGTCCTCGTGCCTGGCCAGCGGGATCGCGACGGCGGCCGATGCGGCGCTGACGGAGGTGACTCCGGGCACCACCTCGCAGCCGTACCGCTCAGCAAGTCGGTCGTGGAGATAACAGAAGGAGCTATAGAACAGAGGGTCGCCCTCTGCCAGTACGACGACGTCGCGGCCGGCCTCCAGGTGCGATGCGAGCCGGGCGGCCGAGGCGTCGTAGAAGCGTTCGACGGTCTCGTAGTAGCCAGGGTCCTGCCCGGTGGTCACCGGGTAGTCCAGCAGCTCCTCGATCACGCCGGGACGGATCAGGTCGGCCACGATGGACCGGGCGATCGACCGGCCGTGCGTACCGGAGTGGTACGCCACGACATCGGCCGCCCGGATCAGCCGCGCCGCCTTGAGCGTCAGCAGCTCCGGGTCGCCCGGTCCGACGCCCACCGCGTACAGGTGTCCGCTCACTCGATCTCGGCCTCCGAGGCGATCGCGTTCACCGCGGCAACGCACAGCGCCGAGCCTCCCCGCCGGCCGTGCACGACGAGGTACGGCAGGTCCCAGGGGTTCTCCGTGAGGGCGAGCTTGGACTCGGCCGAGCCGACGAATCCCACCGGCAGGCCAAGGATCGCGGCAGGTCGCGGGCCGCCGTCGGCGATCAGTTCGAGCAGGTGGAACAGTGCGGTCGGCGCGTTGCCGATGGCCACGACCGCCCCGGTCAGCTCGCTGCCCCAGAGTGAGACGGCGGCCGCGGAGCGGGTGGTGTGCCAGCGGCGGGCGAGGTCCGGCGTACGGGGGTCGTGCAGTAGGCAGCGGACAGCGTTGTCCGCCGGCAGCCGGCGGCGGGTGATTCCGGCAGCGATCATCTGGGCGTCGGTGAAGATCGGCGCGCCGGCTCGGAAGGCGTTCCGGGCGGCGCTGACCAGCCGTGGGTGGTAGCACAGGTCGGCGATGAGTCCGACCTCGCCGGTGGCATGGATCATCCGGACCGCGACGCCCTGCATATCCGGCGGCAGAGCGGAGAGATCAGCTTCCTCCCGGATTGCGGCGAAGGAGTGCCGGTAGATCTCGGTGGGATTCCGCACGTAGTCGTAGCGCGAGGTGGGCGGCTCAAGCATCGGCCCGCTGGGTGATCCGCGCGAACGCCTCCGCTTCCGTCGGCGCGACCAGGTCGAGATGATCATGACTCGGGGCGCCACAGCGCCGCTCGCAACCACTGAGATGGGTTCGTGGCAGCGTCGTCGCCGTCCGGGCCAGCCGGTCTGCGAGCGCGAGGGTATCGATCCGCCCGCTCGCGCAGCGAGGCGCGCCGACGCAGGCGCTGAGTCTGGTCCAGGGTGAGCCGTGCTCGACGACCAGGCCCGCGGTTGCCAGCTCGGCCAGCTGGTCGGCGGCGTACGGGACGATCAGCCCACGCCAGGGAGTGACGACCACCGGGCCACGGCGGGAGACCCGCTGGACGACTGCAACCTGGTCAGGCGTCAGCAGGCCCAACGGGACCATGGCGCCGACATGGGCCCCCATCGTGCCGAGCGGGATCTCGGGGGTGCCGCTGATCGGTCGCGGGACTGGGGCACGGGGCTCCCGGAGCAGCCGGTGCGCGATCTTGATCACCGCCGGCACGGCTTCCGCGGCACCGACCGGGACTCGCTCGAAGCCGAAGATGATCGTCCCGCCGTTCGGTCCGCGAGCCGAGTAGCCGAGGTCGAAGTCGCTGGTGATCACATCTCCGCGCCCGTCGTCCAGCGCGAACAGGAAACGCCCGGACAGCTGCGCGAGCTCCGGCGCCGCGCACAGCGCCAGGTCCAGATCCGCGATCATGGTTCGGAGATCGGCGCGCCCGCCGTGCAGGCCGGTGAGCGGACTGGCCACGACATTGCGCACGCGTTCGTGGCTCGGCGAGGGCAGAAAACCGGCGGCGACGATGTCCTCAGTGAAATCCTCCGGCAGCGGCTGCGGGAGTCCGCGGATCTGCACGCTGCCCCGGGAGGTGAGCTGCAGCAGGCCGGTGCCGTACGCCGCGGCAAGTTCGCCGAGCCGGGCGAGTGCATCTCCTGTGGTCTGACCACCGGGAATGCGAATGCGGACCATCGCTCCGTCGGCCGCCTGGTGCGGTCGCAGCACCCCCGGGCACCGGTCGGTGCCGGGCGACGGCGAGACGACCGGGCTGATCACGCCCGCCATGGTAGGACGCGACAGACCTGTGGTGGCGATCACATGGCCCACCCGTAACGTCCGGCCCAGGTGGAGCGATGTAGTACGCGGAGCCCAGCAAGTTACCTGAACCCCCGAGCAGGCAATTTGCTGGGCTTCCTGTTTGGGTCCAAGGGGGAACGACCCCCTTGACCCACGCGGCGTTACTTCATGCCCTGGATGGTCGAGAGCACCTTCTTTGCGGCATCCGCCGGGCTGGTTCGACCGAACAGCACGTCGGAGCCCGTGACGGTGAACTCATTGCTGAATCCTGAGGCATTGGCCGGGGTGACCTGGGGCGGCGGCACGAGTTCCGGCGCGATCGACTTCGAGAAGTCCAGCGCGACCTTGGCCTGTGGATCCAGCAGTGGAGCGACCTCCTGCTGCACCGCCGGGATCGCCGGGATGCCGCGCTCGGTGGTGAGGATCTTGGTGGCCGCCGGATCGGTGAGCAGGAAGTCGACCAGCTTGGCGCCGGCCTCGGTGTTCTTCGACCGTGCTGACAGCGACCAGTACATCGATGCCTTGTTGACCATCCTCGGCGACTCACCGGTTGCCTGAGCCGGAAGCCGGAGCAGCTTCATCTCGGTGCCGCTGGCCGCACCGAAGGCCGAGATCTGGGTGTGAAACAGCAGATGGAAGGCCGCCTTGCTGGTGGCGAACATCGATTGGTCCAGGGCCGTCGTGGCGTTCTCCGTCTGCTTGCCAGCCGGAGGCGTGGCCTTCATCGCCATCAACTTCTTGGCGTAGTCGAAGTAGCTGGCGATCGTTGCTTCGCTCAGCCCAGGACCGTTGGTGGGCCAGAGCTCCTCACCCCGCTGCCGACCCCAGGCCGCGAGTTCCGCCGTGGCTGTGCCGAACCCGTCAAGGCCGTACACCCCCTGCGACTCGAGCTTCTTGGTGACCTGCGCTGCGGTTGCGGCAAGGTCGTCCCAGGTCCAGGTCTTGTCGTCGGGCATCGATACTCCCGCCTTCTTCAATACTGCGGGATTGACGGCGACCGAGAAGTTGGCGACGCCGATCGGGGCGCCGACCAAGGTGCCGTTCACCTTGCCGGTGTCGAGGACTTTCGGATCCATCGCCGACAAGTCGAGATTGCTCTTCACCTGGTCCAGATTGAGCAGTGCGTTCCGGGACCCGTACGCGGCGATGTAGGACTCGTCCATCTGGATCACATCGGGCGAGTTGTTGCCGGCCGTCGCCACTGCGAGCTTGTCCCAATAGGCGCTCCAGTCGTTGTTCTCGACACTGACCTTGATGTTGGGATTGGCCGCCATGAAGGCGTCCGCCGCCTGCTGGGTGAGTTTCAGGCGGGAGTCGTTGCCCCAGGTGGAGACCCGGAGCGTGACCGCCCCTTCGGACTGGTTTTGATTCTGGCTCTGGCCCGAGCCCGGAGCACACGCGGCGGGGACGAGCAGGCATACGAGCATGAAGAGAGCTGCGCGCAATGGGCGAGCAGAAAGCATGAGTGTGTGCCTTTCTCGGGGATGGAGGGGATGGTTGGCGGCCGGCGGATCACCTGCCGACGGTGGTAGGCGTGCCCGCACGAAGTCGTGCGGTGACCGTGTCGGCGGGAAGCCCGCCGTTGAGGCTGGAGTAGAAGCGGTTCCCCGGAGTCAGATCCCTGCGCGAGACCGTTGTCGCCTCGAGGGATGACGCGTAGAGCGCGGTGACGAACTCCATCGTCGGACGGGTGCTTTCCAGCGTGGTGTCGTGGCGACGGCCGGCGAGCAGGTCTTCGACCAGCTGATCGATCTGGGCAGTGTGGTTGCTGGGTCGTTCCGACCCCGCCGAGGCCGCCCAGACGTCGTCGCCGGGAGTCTGTGCTGGGTGAGCTGCCTCGTTGCCGCTCCGCAGACCCGGATCGTGGCCCAGAGTCGCAGCTGTTGTCGCATCCGGTACGGGCGTCCACGACCAGTCGGCATCCCGATAGCCGTAGACGTGGTTGACCTCAAGGGTTCCGCCGGTGGTGTCGAGCCGGATTCGGCTGAGCTCCCTGGGGGAAAGGAGGCTGGTCACGACGGTGCCGACCGCTCCGCTCTCGAACGTGACGATGGCCATCGAGACGTCCTCGAACTCGACGGGACGGGCGATCCGTGCGGCGCGCGCGTCGACGGTCTGCCACGGGCCCATCAAGTGCAGCAGCAGGTCGATCTGATGAATGCCGTGGCCGAGGGTCGGTCCGCCGCCCTCGCCGGCCCAGTTGCCGCGCCACTCCGGCAGGTAGTAACTGTCGGGCCGGTACCACAGGGTCTCGCATACGGCCACCTGAGGAGTGCCCAATGCGCCCGAACAGAGCAGTGAATGGGCGCGCCGGGCACCCGATCCGTGACGGTGCTGGAACACGACGTACAGCGAGCCTGAGCTCGCTTCTTCGGCGGCGGCGAGGACGTCCATGTCGGCCAGGTTCGTGGCGGGCGGCTTCTCCAGGAGTACCGAAGTGCCGGCTTCGAGCACCTCGGCGGCGACCGCGGTGTGAGTTCCGGGAGGCGTGGCGACGGATACCAGATCGAGGTGCTGGTTCAAAAGCTCACTGGCGGAGGCGTACGCCGTGGTCCGGAAGCGCTCGGCGTAGCTCTCGGCATGTGCCGGGATGATGTCGAAGACGCCCACCAGCTCGGCGCGTGGGTTGTCCTGGTAACTCAGGGCGTGCGCATTGGCGATCGAGCCGCACCCGATGATCCCCACCCGGAGCTCTGCTTTGCCAGCCGGTTCGGTTTCCGTGGGTGTGCTCACTGAACCACTTCCCCCTTGACTGTGCCGGCGTTTCGGCCCGACCTGAAGAATTCAGTACCCTCACGCCCATCGGCTAAGCCGCCAACCACAAAGTGATCGATCACATTTACGCTTTCGTTGTACTTTAGTGATCGATCACCCTTCCGGTCAACGGATCAGAGAAGGCGGCCGTCGGAGGATGCTGTGCAACCCAAACGCCCCACCATCCACGAGGTTGCGGGACGGGCGGGCGTGTCCCACCAGACCGTGTCCCGTTACCTGCGCAACAACGGCGGGCTGAAGCCCGCCACCGTGGCGAAGGTTCAAGCCGCCATCGAAGAGCTGAACTACCGCCCGAACCGGGTGGCCCGTTCCATGCGGACGCGCCGCACCGGCCGGATCGCCATTCTGCTGCCCACGGTGACCAGGTTGCTCCCCCTGCAGATGCTCGCTGCAGCGTCCGCGGCCGCTCACGAATCCGGCTACACCATCGACCTGGTAAGCATCGAAGGCGGAGCGGTGGAGCGAGCGGCCCGTGCGGAAGAACTTGCCGATTCGGGGGAGTTCGAGGGCGTTCTCGCGCTTGCTTCACTCGGCGCTGCGCCGGCCTCGTGGTCCGGCGTGCCACTGGTTGTTCTTGCCGACTATGACGACGAGCTGCACGGTCTCGGCGCTCTCGCCGACGGGGCGGCATGCGGTGAGGTCGTGAGGTATCTGAGCGACCTGGGGCACCGCAGCTTCCTGCATCTCGCCGGTCGTCAGTCTTTTGCCTCGGCCCGCAACCGACGCCAGACCTTTCTGGACACCATTGCCGCACTTGGCTTGCGTGGAACGGTAATCGACTGCGACTGGTCGGGCCGCTCTGGGTACGAGGCGGTGTTGAGCACTCCTCAGGACACCGACATCACCGCCGTGGTGGCGGCAAATGACTTGATGGCGATGGGCGCCGTTAGGGCGAGCCTGAGCCGGGGCTGGAGGGTTCCGGAGGATCTCAGCGTGTTCGGCTGGGACGACCAGGAACTCGGCAGGTTCAGCACGCCCTCGTTGTCCACCGTCGCCATCGACCGCGAACGGCAGGGCCGGGAAGCCATGAACCGCCTGATCGCAATCATCCGCGGCGCCGAGCCGCCGCCCATCGACGCCACGTCCTTGCACAAGGTCATCCCCCGAGAGTCGACCGGTCCCGTACGGTGACGGCAGGCGACGTGGCGACATCGAATACGACGTCGGTTGCGTCCTGCAGAGCGTTCCCTCTGGATATCGAACTACAGCAACGGACTGCTCGGCCGACCGCACACCATCCAGATCACCACGCCGACCGGGCATCGCTACACCGGTGAGGCGCCGCAGCCGCCGTGACGTCGTGGGATCGTGGTGCCGATGACGACCGTCCTGATCACCGGCATGTCAGGCACCGGGAAGTCGACGGTGCTTAGGGAGCTGGCACGGCGTGGCCATGAAGTGGTCGATGCCGACACGGCCGAGTGGAGCGTCGAGGTTCCGCTGCCCGACGGGTCGGGCGTGGAGCAGCTGTGGCTGGAGGATGCCATGAGCGAGTTGCTGTCGCGCCGTTCACCGTCGGTGGGCTGGTTGTTCGTCGCCGGGTGTGTCTCAAATCAGGGCGCCTTCTACGACCGCTTCGACGCCGTCGTGCTGCTGAGCGCGCCCGCGGACGTCATGCTTCAACGCATCGCCAGCCGGTCGGTCAACCGGTTCGGCAAGCAGCCGCACGAGCGGGAACGGATCCTGTCCGACCTGGCAGCCGTCGAGCCGCGGCTCCGCGCCACGTCGACGGTCGAGATCGGAACGACCAGGCCTGTCGCTGAGGTTGCTGACATCATCGAGAACCTGACTCGCACGGGCAGTTAGGCTCCACCGGTGATCCGGATCGCGCTGGTGTCAACCTCCGACACCGACCTGCTGTCGGCCAGGGCCTCGGGCGCGGACTACGTCTACGTCAATCCCACCAAAGCGGAGCACACCGAGATGGCGGCCGCGTTCGGCGCTGCCGATCTGGTCGTAGCAAGGATCCTCGGCTCACCCAAGAGCCTGTGCACGGGGTTCGCCCGGATCCGTGGCGAGGGGAAGCCGATGGTCGTCGTCGGTGGCGAGCAGGCGCCGGACGCGGCCTTGATGGAGCTGTCCACCGTGCCGATGGGCATCGCCGCCGACGCCCACGTCTACCTGGCGCAGGGTGGCCCGGAGAATCTGCGCCAGCTGCACGCATTCCTGTCCGACACCGTGCTGCTCACCGGCGTCGGCTTCGCGCCGCCGGTCGAGCAGCCAGCCTGGGGAGTGCTGCCCGTTGCGGCGGAGCATCAGGGCCCTCGGGTGGGCATCCTGTTCTACCGGGCCCAGTACGCCTGCGGGAACACCGCGTACGTCGAGGCGCTGACCGATGCGATCGGCGCGGCAGGTGGGGTCGGAGTGCCGATCTTCGCCACTTCCCTACGGGACGCACCCGTAGACCTGATCGACTACCTCGGCACCCTGGACGCGCTGGTGACGACGGTGCTCGCGGCCGGGGGGACCCGCCCGGGAACCGCCGGGGCGGGTGAGGACGACGAGAGCTGGGACGTACGCGCGCTCGCCGCCCTCGACATTCCCATCCTGCAGGGACTCTGCCTGACCTGGGACCGCGCATCGTGGGCTGCCTCGGACGAGGGAATGACGCCGCTGGACGTGGCGAGCCAGGTGGCGGTGCCCGAGTTTGACGGGCGGATCATCACCGTGCCGTTCTCGTTCAAGCAGCTCGACGCGGACGGCCTGCCGCACTACGTCCCCGACTCCGAACGTTGCCGCCGAGTCGCCGAGATCGCGGTGAACCATGCCCGGCTGCGGCACATCCCGGCGGCGGATCGCAGGATCGCGATCGTGCTCTCGGCGTATCCGACCAAGCACTCGCGGATCGGCAACGCCGTCGGGTTGGACACGCCGGTCTCATTGATCCGGCTGCTCCGGGCGATGCGCGACGCAGGCTATGACCTCGGTGCGCCTGGGGAGATTCCGGGCACCGGCGAGCTGCCCCCGGTGGAGGGTGAGTCACCCGACACCACGGCCGGCAACGCTCTGATCCACGCGCTGATCGCTGCCGGCGGCCAGGACCCCGAGTGGCTGACCCAGGAGCAGCTCAGCGGACAGCCGGTGCGGATCAAGGCGGCGACGTACCGGGAATGGTTCAGCCAGCTGCCGGACGACCTGACCGAGGCGGTGACCCGGGCCTGGGGCGAGGCCCCGGGCGAGCTGTTCGTCGACCGTACCCACAACCCGGACGGTGAGATCGTCGCCGCCACCCTGCAGGCCGGGAACGTCGTGATTCTGGTCCAGCCGCCACGCGGGTTCGGCGAGAATCCGATCGCGATCTACCACGACCCCGATCTACCGCCGTCGCACCACTATCTCGCCGTGTACCGCTGGGTGGAGCGGGAGTTCGGGGCCCACGCGATGCTCCACCTGGGCAAGCACGGCAACCTGGAGTGGCTGCCGGGCAAGAACCTCGGGCTGTCCGCATCCTGCGGCACCGATGCGGCGATCGGCTCGCTGCCGTTGATCTATCCCTTCCTGGTCAACGACCCTGGCGAGGGCACCCAGGCCAAGCGGCGGGCCCATGCCACGATCATCGATCATCTGGTGCCGCCGATGGCTCGGGCCGAGTCGTACGGTGAGATCGC
>JBKPNA010000064.1:0-24968 GCA_046765695.1 Actinomycetota bacterium
CCCATCGTGCGACCGTCTGGGTCAACGAGACCGAGGTCGTTTCGCACGAGGGTGGCTACACACCGTTCGAGGCCGACATCACCGAGCACGTGTCGGCCGGCGAGAAGGCACGGATCACCGTCCTGGTCAACAACACGCTGAACTGGCAGTCCATCCCGCCCGGCGTCATCGAGGACACCCCCGCCGGCAAACGCCAGCGCTACTGGCACGACTTCTTCAACTACGCAGGAATTCACCGGACCGTCTGGCTCTACGCCACCAACCGCGCCCACCTCACCGATGTCACGGTGACAACCGATCTCGCAGAGGCCGACGGGGTTGTGGACTATGCCGCAACCGCTGAGGGCGCAGACGGCCTCGACACCCACGTCACCCTGCGCGACGCGAGCGGCGCCGAGGTAGCCTCGGCGAACGGGCTGGCCGGCAGCATGACCGTGCCGAACGTGCACAGATGGGCACCCGGCGACGGATACCTCTACGACATCGAACTGCAACTGCTCGATGGCGACGCGGTCGTCGACTCCTACCACCAAAGCGTCGGTGTGCGCACGGTCACGGTCGACGGCATTCGGTTCTTGATCAACGGCGAGCCGTTCTACTTCACCGGCTTCGGCAAGCATGAGGACATCCCGGTGATCGGCAAGGGCCACAACGACGCCTACCTGCTGCACGACTTCGAGCTGTTCAAGTGGATCGGCGCCAACTCCTTCCGCACCTCGCACTATCCCTACGCCGAGGAGGTGCTCGACTACGCCGACCGGCAAGGCATCGTGCTGATCGACGAGACCGCTGCCGTCGGGCTCAACATGGGCCTCGGCGGCGGCATCTTCGGCGGCCAGGGCTACCAGACGTTCTCCCCGGAGACAGCCAACGACGCGACCCGGGAGGTGCACGCCCAAGCCATCCGCGAGCTGATCGCCCGGGACAAGAACCATCCCAGCGTCGTGCTGTGGAGCATCGCCAACGAGCCCGAAACCGACACCAAAGGCGCCGAGGACTACTTCCGTCCCCTCTTCGATGTCGCGCGTGAGGCCGATCCCACCCGGCCTGTCGGATTCGTCAACGTGATGCTGGCGCCGCACGGCAAGTGCCGGGTGTCCCAGTTCGGCGACGTCTTGATGCTGAACCGCTACTACGGCTGGTACGTCGACACGGGCGACCTGGACGCCGCGGAGATTCACTGGGAGGAGGAGCTGACCGCCTGGGCCGGTGAGGGCAAGCCGATCATCATCACCGAGTACGGCGCGGACACCTATCCCGGCCTGCACTCCATGGTGGCCGGGAGTCCCTGGAGCGAGGAGTACCAGATCGAGTACCTGGAGATGAACCATCACGTCTTCGACCGCATCGACGCCGTGGTCGGTGAGCATGTGTGGAACTTCGCAGACTTCACCACCACGTCAGGCATCATGCGAGTCGGCGGCAACAAGAAGGGCGTCTTCACCCGCGACCGCCAGCCCAAGGCAGCCGCACACTACCTGCGCAGCCGCTGGCGCAAGGATCCCTGATCGCTCAAGGGACGACGGCGTGCGCAGGCCGATACGCTGCTCGGTGATGGACGTCCCGAAGGGCTTCGATCCCACGCTCATCCTCGTGCTGAACCTGGCGGGAACGTTCGTCTTCGGCATCAGCGGTGGCTTGGCGGCGGTGCGAGCACGCCTCGACCTGCTGGGTGTCGTAGTGCTCGCTGCTGTCGTCGGGTTGGCGGGAGGGATCATTCGAGATCTGTTGATCGGCACCCCTCCGGCGACCTTCCGGGACTGGCGGTATCTGGTGGCCGCGGGGGCAGCGGGATTGGTCTGCTTCTTCGCCGGGTCCGTGCTCGAGCGGGCGAGGCGCAGCGTGATGGTCTTCGACGCCATCGGGCTGAGCCTGTTCGCGGTGACCGGCGCGACCAAGGCGCTGCAGTTCGGACTGGGCCCGGTGCAGGCGATCCTGCTGGGAACCCTGACCGGTGTCGGGGGCGGGATGCTGCGCGACGTGTTGCTCCGAGAGATCCCCACGGTCCTGCGGAAGGGGTTGTACGCGGTCCCAGCATTGCTGGGATCCGGCGTACTGGTGATCGCGCAGCAGGCCGGCAGCACGAGTCCGATCTTCCCTGTGTTGGCTGCTGCCGTGTGCGTTGTCGTACGACTTTTGGGTTTGCGATACGAGGTCATGCTGCCCACCGCACCCGCTGAGACTGAGTAGCACTGAGGAGGTCCTCTCCATGACGGGAGCCGCGTCCGTACTGGCGGATCTTGACCAGATCCGGAACCGGCAGGAGGAGTTCTACCGCGACCTGCACCACCGTCCTGAGCTGTCCCATCAGGAGCAGAACACCGCCGCGGCGGTGGCGGAGCGGCTCGGCCGCTTCGGATGCCAGGTGACCCAGGGGATCGGCGGCACCGGGGTCGTCGGAGTGCTGCACAATGGCGACGGCCCGACCGTGCTGCTGCGAGCCGACATGGATGCGCTGCCGGTTCGAGAACAGAGCGGCGTGGCGTACGCGAGCACTGCAACCGCGCAGGACGCGGACGGCAACGAGGTGCCCGTGATGCACGCCTGCGGCCACGACGTCCATGTCAGCTGCCTTCTGGGTGCGGCCGCGCTGCTCGCCGGGGCCCGGCGGGACTGGCACGGCACGGTGGTGGCCTTGTTCCAGCCGGCTGAGGAGCTCGGCGACGGAGCTCGGGCGATGGCCGAGGACGGGCTGGCCGAGTTGATCGGCCCTGTCGATGTGGCGCTCGCTCAACACGTGCTGCCGATGCCGTCCGGAACGGTCGGCACCCGGTCCGGGCCCACGTTGTCCGCCTCGGACAGCATGCGGATCGCCGTCTACGGGCGTGGGGCTCACGGCTCGATGCCGCAAGCCTCGGTCGACCCGGTGGTGCTGGCAGCGATGATCGTGCTCCGGCTGCAGACCGTGGTCGCCCGGGAGGTCGCCCCCATCGACCCGGCCGTGCTGACCGTCGGCAGCATCCACGCCGGCACCAAGAGCAACGTCATCGGTGAACAGGCCGTGCTGCAGTTGAACATCCGAAGCTACGACGAGCTGACCCGCCGCACGATTCTGGAAGCCGTTCAGCGGATCGTCACTGCCGAGTGCCAAGCATCCGGCTCACCCAAGGATCCCGATTTCGAGCTGTTCGACCGGTTCCCACCGACCCAGAACGATCCCGCGGCCACCGCACGAGTCCGGGGGGCATTCGACGACTTCTTCGGGGACCGTTCCCAAGACCTGCCGCTGCAGACGGCGAGTGAGGACTTCAGCGACATCCCCAACGCGCTGTCGGCGCCCTACAGCTACTGGGGGATCGGCGGAATCGACCCCGATACCTACCGGCGCGCCGCGGAAGCCGGCCGCGTCGCGCAAGACATCCCGGTCAACCACTCACCGGCCTTCGCCCCGGTCGTCCAACCCACTTTGGACACCGGCACCCAGGCTCTGGTGGTCGCAGCGCTGGCCTGGCTCACGTGACCGAGCCGACATGCTGCTCGTGCGCCTGGTGTGCCCGGCGCAGCAGTTCCATCAATTCGTGCTGGTCACGGATGCGGCGTCGATACTTCTCCGGCAGACCGCGGATGATCTGCTCCTCCTGCAGCAGTGCCTGGAAGGTCTTCTCCCGCAGCTGCTGATCGGCTTCGTAGCCGAGGTCCAGGTACTGCCTGGCGTGCCGGCGAGCGTTGGCGACGGCGTTCTGGGCGCGGCCCTTCGGGCTCAACAGCGAGGCGACCACGGTGACCAGCAGCACGCCGACGATCACAGCGAGGGAGACCCCGGTGCTGATCTCCACCACGTCGACCGGGTCGCCGTCGTTGATGAACGGCAGGTTGTTCTCGTGCAGGGCGTGCAGGATGAGCTTGATCCCGATGAAGGCCAAGATGGCGGCCAGCCCATACGTGAGGTAGATCAGCCGGTCCAGCAGCCCGTCGATGAGGAAGAACAGCTGCCGCAGGCCGAGCAGCGAGAACACGGTGGCGGTGAAGACGATGTAGACGTTCTGGGTGAGGCCGTAGATGGCCGGGATGGAGTCGAGCGCGAAGAGGATGTCGGTGCCTCCGATGGCGGCCATCACCAGCACCATCGGGGTCAGCACCCTCCTGCCGTTCTCGACGGTGACCAGCCTGTCGCCGTCGTAGCGGTCGGTGGTGCGGAAGAGCTTCCGGGCTATCCGCACCATGATGTTGTCGCCGCTGTGGCTGTCCTCGCCCTCGGGTTTGAGCAGGTTTCCGGCGGTCAGCAGCAGGATCAGGCCGAACAGGTAGAACACCCAGGCGAAGGAGTTGATCAACGCGGCACCCAGGAAGATGAAGCCGGTCCGGGCGAGGATCGAGAACACGATCCCGAACAGCAGCACCTTCTGTTGGTCCGCCCGCGGGACCGCGAAGCTGGTCATGATGATCAAGAAGACGAACAGGTTGTCGACCGACAGCGCCTTCTCGGTGACATAGCCGGCGAAGTACTCCCCGCCCATCTCCGCACCGCCCAGGATCCACACACCCAGCCCGAAGAGGATGGCGATACCCACATAGATCGCGGACCACACGGCTGCCTCTTTGAGCGTCGGCGTGTGGGCCTTGCGGACGTGGAAGAAGTAGTCGAACAGCAGCAGGCCGACGACGCCGAGCACGGTCAGCAGCCATACGTACCCGGGAACGCCCATTACTGCCAAGTCTCGCATGAGTCGTAGCGGCTGTTGCCAGGCGGGCTGCCCGCTGTTTGACTGTCAAGATCAGGTTGAGCAGCGGCTCGAAGGGGGTTCCGTGACTCCTCCACCTGTCGTCACGTTGTTCGAGAAGTACGGCGCCGGCGCCCGGCAGATCGGTCCCCGGGTTGCGGAGGCCCTCGGCGTGGCCTGGCTGGATCAGGCGGTCTCCTCGGCGGATATCGAGAGTGAGAGCTATCCGGGGGCACGCGCAGCGAGCGAGTCGGGGAGCCTCCTGGCTCGCATTCTCGGCCCGTACGCGTCTGGAGCCACGGTGCTGGATGACGCAAGCATCCCGCTCGCTCAGGCGCAGGACGCGCAGATGGCTATGGAGAACACCCGATTCGTTCGGCATGCTGCCACACGAGGCATGGTGATGCTCGGTCGCAACGGCGCCTACATCCTCGAGGACCTCCCGACCGCATTGCACGTGCTGCTGGACGCGCCGGTGGCGCTGCGGATCTCCCGTGCTGCGCGCGAGGAAGGGATTGACGAGGCAAGCGCGGTCAGGCGGCAGCGCACCGAGGACCGCGTCCGAGCAGAGATGTCAGAGCGGTTCTACCGCTGGAACCCGATGGATCTCGACCGGTACCACCTCGTTCTCAACACCGGAGTGCTCAACCTCGACCAAGCAGTCGAGGTGATCGTGGCCGCCGAGCGGGTCAGGGCTCGCCGAGCGGGGAGACTGCCGTGAAGCCGCTGACACTGCGGAGTTATCTGGGCTACAGCGCAGGTGACCTGGCCAACAACCTGGCCTTCTCCCTGCAGGCGCTGTTCCTGCTCATCTACTACACCAACGTCGTCGGGCTCAACCCCGCCTCGATAGCAACGATGTTCCTGGTCGTTCGGGTGTGGGACGCCTTTGCAGATCTTGCGGCCGGCCGGCTGGTGGACCTCACCCGATCCCGGTGGGGAAAGTTCCGGCCGTACTTGCTGTTCGCCTCGCTTCCCCTGCTGTTGTCCAGCATCGCCGTGTTCAGCGTCCCCAACTTCAGCACTACGACCGCCAAGTATGTCTACGCGTACGTCACGTACGCCCTGCTGGGGTTTCTCTACTCCCTCACCAACCTCCCGTTCGGTTCTCTGGCCACGGCGATGACGCAGGACCCGGTAGAGCGCTCCCGACTCGGGGTCTGGCGCGCGGTCGGTCCGATTCTCGGCATCTTGGTGCTGGTGGTGGTGATCGCTCCGCAGATCAGCCGGTACAAGGCCCAACCCGACCAGCTGCAGAGCTTCCTGACCACGGTGACCATCGTGTTCGCCGTCGTCGGTTACGCCCTCTACCTTTTCTGCTTCGTCAGCTGCAAGGAGCAGGTCGCCCACGAGGCAAAGCCGGTGACGATCAAGGAGACCGTGGCGACCGTTCGGCAGAACCGACCCCTGTTGATCTTGTGTGTGTCCAACCTGATCTTTCTCACCGGGGTCTTCGGGCTCCAGGCGTCTCAGGCGTATTACGCGGCATACATCCTCGGCGACTCGAGCCGGCTGATCTGGATGGTCCTCGCCACGTCCCTGGCCACCGTCGTCGCCGTGCCTGTCGTGCCCAGATTCGTGGCCCGGATCGGAAAGAAGAACACCTTCCTGATCGGTGCGGTCGGCCTGGTCGTGACGGGCACCTGGATTTTCTTCATGCCGCCCAGCCTGCCGGTGGTGATCGTGTCGTTCTTCGTCTTCGGTGTCTTCCAGAACCTGTCGATGTCGCTGCTCTTCGCTTTCGAGGCCGATGCGGTGGAGTACGGCGAGTACCAGACCGGCAAGCGGACCGAGGGTGCCACCTACGCGATCTACTCGTTCTTCCGCAAGGTCTCTCAGGCAGTCGCCGGTGCGCTTGCCGGCTACGCACTGGCCCTGGGCGGCTTCAACGCCAAGCTGCCGGAGCAGGCCGACTCCGCACTGCTCGCCATCCGCGGCCTGGTCGGCCTCGGTCCGGCAGTCTTCGGACTTCTCGGTGCGTTGATCTTCCTCGGCTACCCCCTCACCGATGCCCGCTTCCGCGAGATCGTCCGCGAACTGCACGCCCGCCGCACCCTCAATGCGGAGGAGACGGCGGTCGTCGCATCCACTGATGCATCCGCTCCGGTGCGCGAGCCCGGGTCCCACTGACCCCCACCAACAGCGCGCCAGTCGGTAGAGTCTGAGCATGGCGCAGGATCCACCCGGCGCACACAACATTCGGATTGGCGACCGCGAGCGGGATGCGGTCGCCGAGGTGCTCCGGAAGGCAAGCGTCGACGGGCGCCTGACCATGGAGGAGTTTGACGACCGGTTGGCCGCCGCTCTGCAAGCCAGGACGTACGCCGACCTGGATCCCCTGGTCGCCGATCTGCCCGTCGAACTGCCCTCACGCGCGCTGAGCGACACCCGGCCAGCCCAAGGGCCGCCGTTGCCCGGCTACTCCCGCGATGATCCGCTCCGTCTCGACGGCGGGGTGAGTAGCGAGAAGCGCCGAGGGCTGTGGACGGTGCCGCCGTTCATCGTGATCAACCAGGGACTCGGCTCGGTGAAGCTCGACTTTCTGGAGGCCGTCCCGGCGGCACAGCTGATCGACATCCAGGTACTCGGTGGGGCCGGGTCGATCACCCTCGTGCTGCCTGACGGCTGGGGCGCTGATACCGACCGGCTCTCCAAGGCGTTCGGTACCAAGTCGGTCAAGGTGCCCCGGGACCCGGCCGCTGGCAAGCCGCTGCTGGTGCTCTACGGCTCGCTCGGCGTTGGCAGGCTCAAGGTACGGCCGGCCGGTCGCTTTGAGCGGCGCCGAGTCGCGGCACGGGCGCACCAGCGCGAGCACAGCCCATGACCACCTGAGCCGGACGTCTCTGCACACCGCCAGAACGGCGGCTGACCGCTGCTGCCGCGGACAGCTTCGGGTGCCGTTTCTCCGCACAAGTCCACAAACGAACGCGGATCGGGCCGATATCGGCGCCGTTCCTCCGCACAAGTCCACAAACGAACGCGGATCGGGCCGATATCGGCGCCGTTTCTCCGCACACGTCCACAAACGGCCACGAACGGGCTGACTCGGCGTCTCGTAGAACGGACGACCGACGGGATGCCAATCCCACCACTCCTATGATCCCTACCAACACAGTCGGGTTTATGGAGCGACAATGAAACTTCGATTTGACAAGCTTGCCGTGATGGGAGCGGCTGCCCTGTTGGCAGCACTGTCTGCATGCGGCGGCGCGGCTGCCGCCGGCGGGGACAAGGTGACCTTGTCGCTGGTGGCGTACTCAACGCCGCAGGCCGCGTACGAGGGCATCATCAGGGCCTTCCAGCAGACTCCGGAGGGCCGCCACGTCCAGTTCACCAAGTCCTTCGGGGCCTCCGGGGATCAGAGCCGGGCGGTCGAGGCCGGGCTGAAGGCTGACATCGTTGCGTTCTCGCTCGAGCCGGACATGACGCGGCTGGTCAAGGCCGGCCTGGTGGATCAGTCCTGGAACTCCGACGCCACCAAGGGGATGGTGACCGATTCGGTGGTCGTCATCGGCACCCGCAAGGGCAACCCGAAGGCTCTTCGGGACTGGGATGACCTGGTGAAGCCAGGTGTCGAGGTCATCACCCCGAATCCGTTCACGTCCGGTGGCGCGCGCTGGAACGTCCTGGCCGCGTACGGTGCGAAGTCGCAGGTCGGCAGGGACAGGGCCGCGGGTGTCAGCTACCTGAATTCGCTCTTCAGGAACGTGCCGGTGCAGGACGACAGCGCTCGCAAGTCCTTGCAGACGTTCTCCGGTGGCAAGGGCGACGCGATCCTCGCCTATGAGAACGAGGCGATCTTCGCCCGGCAGAACGGCCAGCAGCTCGACTACGCCGTGCCGGACGCCACGATCCTGATCGAGAACCCGGTCGCGGTGGTCAAGAACAGTCAGCATCCCGCCGAGGCCCTGGCGTTCCTGAAGTTCCTGCATTCCGACCAGGCGCAGCAGATCTTCGTGGCCAACGGCTACCGGCCGACTGCGGCCAACGTCGCCGGGGCTGACTTCCCGACGCCGGCCAAGCTGTTCACGATCGAAGATCTCGGTGGCTGGACGGCGGCCAGCAAGGAGTTCTTCGACCCGTCGACTGGTGTGATGGCTGACGTCGAGCGCAGCATCGGGGTGTCGGTGGAGAAGTGACACTCGGCATCCCGCAGCTCACCTCGCCCGGACCGCCGGCTACTGATCAGCTGCCGGTCGGTGACGACGGGGCGCAGGCAACCGCTCCGGGGAGCCGGCGGTCCGCTGGGCGTTCGTGGCGCCCCAGCTCGGCGATCGACGAGAGCAGCGGCATCACGATGCTCTCCCTGGGTGGTGTGGTCATCTTCCTCAGCCTGATCGTGCTCATCCCGCTGGCCGCCGTTGTCTGGCGCTCGTCCGACCAGGGACTGGGATACTTCTGGCAGGCCATCCGGACCCCGGATGCGTGGGCTGCGCTCCAGCTGACAGTCCTGGCATCGCTGCTGGTGGCCTTGATCAACCTGGGCATGGGCACGCTGATCGCCTGGGTCCTGGTTCGAGACGACTTCCCCGGCAAGCGGGTCGTCGACGCGTTGATCGACCTGCCCTTCGCGCTACCCACGATCGTCGCCGGACTGGTGCTGCTCGGCATCTACGGGCCGGAGAGCCCGGTCGGGATCGACCTTGCCTACAGCCGGGCCGGCGTGGTCGCCGCGCTGCTCTTCGTCACCTTGCCGTTCGTCGTACGTACGGTGCAGCCGGTCCTGCTGGAGCTGGACAGCGACATGGAGGAGGCCGCGGCATCGCTCGGCGCCGGGCGGTGGCTGACCTTCCGCCGCGTCATCCTGCCGAACCTGCTGCCCGCGATCCTGTCCGGCACGGCTCTGGCGTTCACCCGGTCGATGGCAGAGTTCGGCTCAACGGTCCTCATCTCGGGCAATGTCCCATTCCAGACCCAGGTCGCCGCGGTGCACATCTTCGGCCAGATCGAGAGCGACAACATCACCGGCGCTGCCGCCGTCTCCACGGTGCTGCTGGTCGTTGCCCTGGTCACGCTGGTCATCTTGGATCTCGCACAGCGTTGGGGGAGGAGACATGGCTAAGCACGGCTTGCGGTCGGCAGCTCTGCTGTACCTGTTGATGCTGTTGGTGCTGCCGCTGCTGCTGATCGTCTACCGGACGTTCGAGAACGGCCTTGGCACGTTCTGGGAGTCACTGACCAGCCCGTCGGCGCTGCACGCCTTCCGCGTCACGATCATCGTGGCGTGCTGGGCGGTGCTGATCAACACAGTGTTCGGTGTGGCGACCGCGCTGCTGCTGGTGCGGCACACCTTCGCCGGCAAGCGCGCCCTGAACGCCTTCATCGACCTGCCGCTGGCGGTCTCACCGGTGGTCGTCGGCCTCGCCCTGATCCTGGTCTACGGCCGGTTCACGCCGCTCGGCGGCTGGCTGGACGGCCTGGGCATCCAGCTCATCTTCTCCATTCCCGGCATGGTGCTGGCAACGGTGTTCGTGTCGCTCCCGCTGGTCGTCCGATCCATCGTGCCGGTGCTCGAAGAGCTCGGTGACGAGCAGGAACAGGCCGCCCGTACGCTGGGCGCCGGCCGCTGGTCCACTTTTCTGCGCATCACCCTTCCTGGGATCCGGGCCGCGCTCGGCTACGGGATCGTGCTGTGCCTGGCGCGGGCATTGGGCGAGTACGGCGCGGTGGCGGTGGTGTCGGGCCGGATCGTCGACCAGACCCAGACGATCACGCTGTTCGTCGAGGAACGCTTCCAGAACTTCGACCAGCCGGCAGCGTTCGCCGCAGCGACCGTTCTCGGGCTGCTTGCGGTCCTCACTCTTCTTCTCACCAAACTGATCAACCCCGAAGGGCGGTCATCCTGATGGGCATCGAGGTACGCAACGTCAACAAGGCGTTCGGACAGACACCCGTGCTGCGTGACGTGTCGGTCGACGTGGCCTCCGGCTCGCTCACCGCCCTGCTCGGGCCGAGTGGTGGAGGGAAGTCCACCCTGCTTCGCGTGATCGCCGGACTGGAGAAGCCCGACACAGGCACGGTCGTCATCTCCGGTGTCGATGCGACCCGCCTGGCTCCGCAACGGCGGAACGTCGGCTTCGTCTTCCAGCACTATGCGGCGTTCAAGCACATGACCGTGTTCGACAACGTCGCCTTCGGACTCCGGGTACGCAAGCGACCCAAGCCGGAGATTCGGTCCAGGGTCGGCCAGCTGCTGGACCTCGTGCACCTGGAGGCATTCGCCGACCGCTACCCCGCCCAGCTCTCGGGCGGCCAACGGCAGCGCATGGCGCTGGCCCGGGCCCTCGCCGTGGAACCTCAGGTCCTGCTGCTCGACGAGCCGTTCGGTGCCCTCGATGCGCAGGTCCGCAAGGAGCTCCGGGCGTGGCTCCGCCGGCTGCACGACGAGGTGCACGTCACCACGGTCTTCGTAACCCATGACCAGGAGGAGGCGATCGAGGTCGCCGACAGCATCGTGGTGCTCGCCGACGGGGAGGTCAGGCAGGCCGGCAGCCCGGCTGAGGTCTATGACCGGCCCGCCAACCCGTTCGTGATGCGGTTCCTCGGCCCGGTCACCAATATCGGCGACCGGCTGGTCCGACCACACGACCTCGAGGTCAGCAGCACTGCCGAACCGGGCAGCCTGCCGGCCCAGGTGACCAGGATCGTACGCCTGGGGTTCGAGGTCCGCGTCGAACTGCGCCTGGCCGACCATGACGCCTGGGCACAGATAACCAGAGGCGCGGCCGACCGGCTCCAGATCGGGCCTGGCGACACCGTCTACATCAAACCCACCACGGAAGCGCGGATCCTCGCCGCAGACGCAGCCTGACCCCGCTGGCAGCCGGCAGCCCAGGCTGAGAGGCTGTCCTCGTGGTGCCAGGTGCGGTACTCCAAGCTGTCGAGGCGTCGCCGTGACGGCGCCCGTCGAGTCGACCGCAGAACTACTCACACTCCATGCGGTGCGCCTCAAGGGCATGGCCGACGACGATCTCGTTGCACACCGCTTCGGCCTCGATCCCGCCGTCGCCCGTGAGAACCTGCTCGACTTCGAAGCGATGGGCTGGGTCACGAAAGTCACCTTCGCCGGCACCGGCGGCTGGACGCTGACGAGCCGCGGCCAAGCCGAAAACGAACGCCAGCTCGCCAACGAGCTTGCCGGCACCGGCCTTCGGAGCACCGTCGAGGACGCCTATCGCGGTTTCCTGCCGTGCAACGACCGGCTGCTGCGCGTTTCCACCGACTGGCAGCTTCGACCGAGCGACTCGGACCCGCTCGCGGCCAACGATCACACCGACCGCGACTGGGACAGCCGCGCGCTGGCGGAGCTGTCGGTGCTGCGTTCGGAGCTTCGCGGCGTGTGCCAGGCGCTGAGTGAAGTCTTGGCGCGCTTTCGCGGCTATGACGATCGCTTCTCCGCCGCCCTGGACCGGGCCTCGCGTGGCGACCACTCCTGGGTCACCAGACCCGGAGCGGACTCCTGCCACACCGTTTGGATGGAGCTGCACGAGGACCTGCTGGCGACTCTTGGCATCCGGCGTGGCGCCGAGGCGTCTGGCTAGACGTTGCGTTTCAGCTGGTTGTCTCCCACAGACCCAGCACGTTGCCCTCCGGGTCCTTGAAGTAGGCGTACGCGCCCATGCCGGGGATCGCCGTCCTGGGTACGACGGTCGCGCCGCCGCGGGTCTCGATCTCTTTCAGCGCGTCGTCGATGGCGTCCACGTCGACGGTGATGACCGGTGCCGGCACCTGCTGGTTCCGCTGCATCATGCCGCCGTTGATCGCGCCGGGTTCGGTGGGCTGCTGGGTCTGCTGATCGACCGGCGTGGTCATCACAACCGTGTACTCCCCCTCACCCATCGGCATCGTGTTGAGTTGCCAGCCGAAGACTGAGCCGTAGAAGTCCTTCGCTCGATTGAGATCCTCGGCCGGGATCTCGAAGTGCACGACCTTGCGCATCGTTCTGCTCCTCCTGAAGCGACATCGACCTTGTCATTGCATCTTGCCCCACGAGACAGATCTGGCGCAGCCGCCCCGTTGCGACTGCGCCAGAACTGCGGATCTCCAGCGGCGGGAAGTGCTACTTCACGCCACCCGCGGTGAGGCCTGCGACGATGCGGCGCTGGAACAGCAGCACCGCGATCAGCAGTGGGACCGTGACGATCACGCCCGCGGCCATGATCGATCCGTACGGGACATCGAAGCCGGTGACGCCGGTGAACTTCGCGATGGCCACCGTCGCCGTCTGCTTGTTCTTGTCCTGCAGGAAGGTCAGGGCCAGCAGGAACTCGTTCCAGGCGCCGATGAACACGATGATCGCCGTGGTGAACACACCCGGTGCGGCCAGCGGCAGGATGACCTTGCGGAAGGCCACACCCGGCGTGCACCCATCCACCATCGCCGCCTGCTCCAGCTCAACCGGCAGCTGGCGGAAGAAGGCCGTCAGGTTCCACACCGCCAGCGGCAACCCGAAGCTCAGCCCCGGCACGATGACGGCCTGATAGGTGTCGATCCACCGGGGGAACCACTCGAACGGCTCCGTTGAGGAGAACATCTTCAGCAGCGGCGGGATCAGGATGATCAGCGGGAACATCGAGCAGGCCATGATCAGCCAAAGCACCCCACCCTTGCCTTTGAAGTTCAGCCGGGCCAGCGCGTACGCCGCCACGATGCCGAACAGCAGGGTAAGGATGGTTGTCGTTCCGGCCACGATGAGAGAGTTGACCAGTGACCGGCCGAAATTGTTGTTGGCGGCGAAGACGGCCTGGAAGTTACCGAGCGAGATCGGGTTCGGGAAGTACTCCGTACTGCGGCCTTCGCTCGGGTCGCGGAAGGCGGACACGATCATCCAGTAGAACGGGATGATGCAGTAGAGCACGATGAGCCCCATCCCGACATAGGACAGGACCATCCCGACGACCATCCGGGTCGGTCGCTTCGGGTGGGCGAGGGCTGCAACCTCTTCGGCGCTGGTGTGTGACTCCACCGCCGGTGCCGTGGTGGCCATCAGTGCGCCCCTCCCATCATCTCCAACGCCGGGACCTCAGCAGTCTTGGCGTCCTCGTCACCCTTCTTTTTCTTCTTCTTCTTCGGCGGGGCGCTGTCACCGATCACGTCGGCGCCCAGAATCCTGACGAACATGAACGCGACCAGCAGCACGTAGATGAACAAGATGATGGCGTACGCCGCGGCCGTGCCGTACCGGGTCTGCGTGGCCTCGGTATAGGCGAAGATCGACAGCGTCTCGACCCGGTACTTGCCGGCGCCGATCATGCCGTAGGGCAGGTCGAACATCCGCAGGGTGTCGAGGGTCCGGAACAAGACCGCAACCACCAGGGTCGGCTTGACCATCGGCAGGGTGATCCGGACGAACTGCTGCCAGGCGGTCGCGCCGTCCACCTTGGCCGCCTCGTACACCTCAGCGGGAATCGTCTGCAGTCCCGCGAGGGTCAGCAGCCCGATGAAGGGTGCGGTCTTCCACACGTCGGCGATGATGATGGCCCAGAACGAGGCGCCCGAGTCGGCGAGCCACAGAATCTCCTTGCCGAGAATCTTGTTCATCACGCCGTTGGCGTCGAAGATCAGCTTCCACATCAGCGCCGATACGATGGTGGGGATCGCCCACGGAACCAGGATGCCGGCACGGACGACGCCGCGGCCGCGGAAGGCCTTCGCCATGATCAGCGCCATCGCCACACCCAGGATCGTCTCCAGAACGACGCAGATGATGGTGATGAAGGTGGTGTTGAGAAACGCGTTCCAGAAGCGGTCGATGGTTCCGTAGCTGCCGACAACAGGGTCGGCGCCTTGGAAGATGTGGGTGAAGTTGGCCAGACCGACGAACGTCTCGCCGCCCTCGATCATTCCGGTCTGGGGGTTGACCCCGCTGTTTGTCTGGTAGAAGGACTCCCGGACAGACATCAGGACCGGGATGCCGGCCACCACGATGATGACCAGCAGCGTCGGAGCAAGCAGAATCCAGGCCAGCCGGCCCTGCCCGTCGCTGAGGGCGTTCTTCTTGTGCTTGTGGCCGTCACCCTGCACGGCCGGCAGGTTCCGCGGTTGCGCCGTGGCAGTTGCCATCCGGCTACCTCCTTATGAGATATGCCGAGGTTCTCGGCCCGGCACATTGCCGGGCCGAGAACCGCGGGACGACACTATTTACTTGATCAGCGTCTGAAGCTTGCTCTGCAGTGCCTGCAGCGCGGCCTCAGGCGTGGTCTGACCTTGGAGGGCGCTGTACGCGGCGTCCTGGATGGCCAGGGTGACATCACCGTACTCCACAGCCTTCGGCCGCGGCTTCGCTCCTTGCACCGACTTGAGTTCGATGGTATAGAACGGGAACGCCTTCAGCACGTCCGGATCGGTGTAGGTGGCCTCGGTCACCGGCGTCAATGTCGCCTTCAGGCATTGCTGCTTCTGGACCTCCGGGCTCGCGGCGTACTTCAGGAAGTCCAGGGCCGTGCCCTTGTTGTCGGCGTACTTGCCGATCGCGAAGCCGTGGCCACCCAGGCTGGACACGCCCGGTCCGGTGATACCCGGCAGCGGAGCAGCGTCGAACTTCCCCTTGATCTCGGAGTCCTTGTCGTTCTGGGCGTGCGCCGCCACATAGCCCCAGTTCCGGTGGAAGATCAGCTCACCGTGCTGGAACGCGGTCCGGCCCTCCTCCTCGGTCCAGGTGATCGCGGCCTTGGGAATGTAGCCGGTCTTGAACCACTCGGTCATGGTTGACAGGCCCTTGGTGGCCTCGGGAGTCGCCACATTCGGCTTGCCGTCGTCGCCGACGATGACGCCGCCGGCACCGTGCACTGCCTCGTCGAAGTTCACCGTCAGACCTTCGTACTTGTTGTGCTGGCCCGCATAGCAGCCGAGGGTGCCCTTGCCCTCACCGGCCCAGATCTTGTCGCAGGCCGCCTTCATCTCATCCCAGCTGGTCGGCGGCTGCAGGCCGTACTTCTTCAACAAATCGGTCCGGTACCACAGCAGGCCGCCGTCGGTGCTGCTCGGCAGGCCGTACAGCTTCCCGAAGTACGTCGCCGCATCCACCGGAGCCTTCAACATGCCATCGGTCGAGGTGTCTGGGGGCAGCGCCTCCACGTAACCCTTCGCGGCGAACTCCGCCGTCCAGACCACGTCCATGCTGACGACGCCCATCTTCGGGTTCTTGATCTGGGTGTTCTGGATCATCTGCTGCCGCTGCTCGTCGGCCTTGGTCGACAACTCATGGAAGGTGACCTTGCCGTTGGGGTGCTGGGCGTTGAACCCATCGATCAGCGTCTTGGTGAAGCCGGAGGTGTCCTTACCGGCCCAGAACTCGATGTCGCCTTGCTTGGTGAAGTCCGCGGCGGCCGACTGGCTTCCGCCGCCACCACCTCCACCCGAACTGCTCCCGCCGCCGCCACATGCAGCAGCCACGAGCAGTGCGCTCAGCGATACGGCCGCGAGGAGCACGCGACGCGCGGGACGAACGAAAGTCATAAGGCCTCACTTCGTTGTAGTAGGCATCCATCCGTTGATGCCACGTTGTCAATCTAGAGGTAACCCTTCACAAAAGCGCAACATCTCTCACCGAACGTTTAGATTCGTTATAGTGCTCCTAGCACATCGGATGCGGCTTGGGAAGAGCGCCTCACAGGTAGAGTCCGGTCTGCCCGTCCTGCAGCCGCTCGGCGGCCACGGCATGCAGATCGCGCTCCCGGAGGAGCACGTACGCCTTGCCATGCAACTCAACCTCTGCCCGATCCTCGGGATCAAAGAGCACCCGGTCGCCGAGTTGCACCGTGCGGACATTGGTACCAGCTGCGACGACAGCGCCCCAGGCGAGCCGGCGACCGATCGCCACGGTGGCCGGGATCAGGATTCCTCCGCTACTGCGGCGCTCGCCCGCCTCGGTCTCGGTGGACACCAGGACCCGATCGTGCAGCATCCGGATCGGCAGCGCGCCCGCGTCGAACCCCAGCCCTGCCTGGTCGTCGGAGTCGGGCATCCGCACTAAGATTTCCGGCTCCGGCGGCTGATCGCCCGAATAATCATCACGAAACCGAGGAGGCCTGCCGCTGCGCCCGCCAGTAGCCCGATCCGCTCGGTGCGCAGGTCTCCCTGGGCGTTGAAGAGCAGCGCCTTGGCGTTGAGCCGCGCATTCCCGGCCAGCTGCTTGAACTGAGTCACCTGACGCTGCTTGATCCGGTTGGGGTGCACCTGGTCGATCAGCGCCGAGAGGGAGCCGGCCAGCCGGGCTCGCGTGGCGCTGAGATCGGCCTCGATCTGGGGCATCGTCCGGTCGTCGGTCGGAGAAGAGTTGTCGGCCACGTGGCTCCCCTAGCAGGCGTCGTCGGCCTCCGGCCGGGAGCCGGGGCGTCTGGAGTCCACCGTATTGCAGATCAGCTGGTCGTGGGTCGGGGTGTGGTCGGGGAGTTGGGCGGCGCCGGTTAGGGTTCCGGGCATGACGACTCGACTGGCCAACGGTGATGCCGCCCCTGCCTTCACCCTGCCCGACGCCGACGGCAACGAGGTCTCGCTCTCCGACTTCGCCGGGCAGCGGGTCATCCTCTACTTCTATCCGGCGGCGATGACGCCGGGGTGCACCACGCAGGCTGTCGACTTCACCGCAGCCATGGCGGAACTGACCGCGGCGGGCCTCCACGTGCTCGGCGTCTCGCCCGACACTCAGCAAAAACTCATCCAGTTCCGTGATCAACAATCGGTCGCCTTCCCGCTGTTGTCGGACGTGGACAAGAAGACGTTGTTCGCGTACGGGGCCTACGGCGAGAAGCTGCTCTACGGCAAGCTGGTCGAGGGCGTCATCCGATCCACGTTCGTGATCGATGTGGACGAGGGGGGCCAGGGCGAGGTGGCGATCGCCCAGTACAACGTCAAGGCGGCCGGCCATGTGGACCGGCTCAAGCGTGAGCTGCTGCACTAGCGGTCACGCGGCGTCCGAGGGTGGCTCCCTGTTCTGTTGAGGGCGGCCGACGTCAGCCGCCATCTGTGGCCTTGTGCGGAGACGACGCCGAGACCCGCCTGATCCGGGTTCACTCGTGGCCTTGTGCGGAGAAACGGAGCCGAAACCGGCCTGATCGCGGTTCGTTTGCGGCCTTGTGGGGGAGAGACGTGTCCAGACGGTCTCGCGGCGGCGCTAGGCTCCGGGGCGAGCCGGGGTGGTGGAACGGTAGACACGCAGGATTTAGGTTCCTGTGCCTTCGGGCGTGAGGGTTCGAGTCCCTCCCTCGGCACACGCGCTGGAGTTGCGGCTCAGGTTGAGCTTCCGCGATCGGGTCGGGCTCGGTCATCAGCGATTGCGGTCGCAGGGGCATCGATCGCGGTCGGAGCGCCCTCCGGCGGGTTGTTGGCCACGCCCTCGATGACCTTCTCGCCTGCACCCGTGATCGCGGAGTAGCTGATGCCGGCGAGGACACCGCCGATGATGGGTGCGACGATGAACAGCCAGACCTGCGAGAGCGCACCGGCGCCGGCGAACCAGGCCACCCCGAGGGAACGCGCAGGGTTCACCGACAGGTTCGTCACCGGGATTCCCACCAGGTGAATGAGCGTTAGCCCGAGCCCGATGGCGATCGGGGCCAAGCCTTTCGGCGCACGGTCGTCGGTGGATCCCAGGATGATGTAGAGGAAGAGGGCGGTCAGCACGATCTCGACGATCAGCGCGGCGACGAGGCCGTAGCCTCCGGGCGATCGGTCACCGTACCCGTTCGAGGCGAAACCGCTCTCCACCGCATTGAACCCGGGCTTGCCGGAGGCGATGCCGAAGAGCACCGCCCCGGCGACCGATGCGGCGACGATCTGCACACCGATGTACGGCGCCACTCCCCGCCACTCGAACCGCTTGGCCACCGCCAGCCCGATGGTCACCGCCGGGTTGAAGTGCCCGCCGGAGACGTGCCCGAAGGCGTACGCGCCACTCAGCACGGCAAGACCTGCGGCCAGCGAGACGCCGAGGAAGCCGACGCCCACCTGCACCTTCTCGTCGGTCAGGAACAGTGCCGCCAACACCGCGGTGCCACAAACACCGAAGACCAACAAGAACGTGCCGAGGAACTCCGCGCCCAGCCGGGCGCCGAGGGATGGTTCCCGCATGTGTGTGACTCCTTATGAGTGGAAGTCGGATGGCCGCGCGCCAGTCTAAAGGCGACGGTAACGAACGAAGGCGTACCCCTCGTGCGGCTCGCGGGACACCTCCGACCAGATCTGCGGATCGATCGCCGGGAAGGTCACCTCGCCGGCCGGTTCGGCGTCGACCTCGGTGACCTCCAGGTAGGTCAGCCGGTCCCATGCCGCCCGGTAGATCTGTCCGCCACCGGCCACGAAGATCGTTTCCGGCTGTCGGGCGGCGGCCTGGCGAAGTGCCTCGTCGACCGAAGGCACGGCGTACACCCCTGCGCGACGCCAACTCTTGTCCCGGGTGACCACGAAGGTGGCGCGGCCGGGCAGCGGCCGGCCGATCGAGTCCCAGGTCTTCCGGCCCATGATCAACACCTGACCCATGGTTCGCTGTTTGAACCGCGCCCAGTCCGCGGGAATGCGCCACGGGATGTCGTTGTCGGCGCCGATCACGCCGTTGCGGGCGACCGCGGCGATGCCGACGATCTCCATCAGACCGCGATCGGAGCCTTGATGCCCGGGTGCGGGTCGTACCCGTCGATCCCGATGTCCTCCAGGGTGAAGTCGTCGATCGTGGTCACGGCCGGGTTGAGCACCAGCGTGGGCAGCGGCCTGGGTTCCCGGGTCAGCTGCAGCCGGGCCTGATCCAGGTGGTTGAGATAGAGATGGGCATCACCCAGGGTGTGCACGAACTCCCCCACCTCGAGATCGCAGACCTGCGCCACCAGGTGGGTGAGCAGGGCGTACGAAGCGATGTTGAACGGCACCCCCAGGAAGATGTCCGCCGACCGCTGGTAGAGCTGGCAGGACAGCTTTCCCTCCGCGACGTAGAACTGGAACATCACATGGCACGGCGGCAGCGCCATCTCGGCCAGATCGGCCACGTTCCACGCGCTGACCAAGTGGCGGCGTGAGTCGGGATTGGTCCGGATCGCGGCGATCACAGCGGCCAGCTGGTCGATGTGGCCGCCATCAGGTGCCGGCCAGGACCGCCACTGGTAACCGTAGATCGGCCCGAGTTCGCCGTCGGCGTCCGCCCACTCGTCCCAGATCGTGACGCCCTGCTCGTGCAGCCACTTGACGTTGGTCGAGCCGGAGAGGAACCAGAGCAGCTCCGCGATCACCGACCGGGTGTGTATCCGCTTTGTGGTGAGCAGCGGAAAGCCCTGCTGCAGGTCGAAGCGCATCTGGTGACCGAAGATGCTCAGCGTTCCGGTGCCCGTCCGGTCGGTCTTGCGTACGCCCCGGGTCAGCACCTGGTCCAGCAGGTCCAGATAGGTCTGCATGTGGGCTCAGCCCTCCTTGTCCACCCGCTCCAGCCGGCGCAGCTCTGCCACCAGCACGGGAACGATGGCTCGGACCGCCTGGCCGCGATGGCTGATCGCATCCTTGGCGGCCGGGTCAAGCTCACCGTTGGTCATGGTCTGCCCGTCGGCCACGAACAGCGGGTCGTAGCCGAAGCCATTGTTCCCCCTCGGGGCCTCGACCAGGCGGCCCGACATGACTCCGATCCGGACGTGTTCAGTCCCGTTCGGCAGCACGGCAGCCATGGCGCAGACAAACCGGGCGGTTCGGTCCTCCGGCGCCACGTCGGCCAGCTGGCGCAGCAGCAACGCATTGTTCTCGGCGTCATCGGCGTGCGGTCCGGCCCAGCGCGCCGACCGGACGCCCGGCATCCCGTTGAGCATGTCGACCTCGAGCCCGGAGTCGTCCGCCAGAGCCGGCAGCCCGGTGGCGGCAAGGCAGGCTCGGGCCTTGAGCAGCGCGTTGCCCGCGAAGGTGGGCTCCGTCTCGGCCGGCTGGGGGTAGCGCGGGGCATCTGCCAGCCCGAGAACCTGTACGTCGGGCGCGGCGGCTGACACGATGCGCCGCAGCTCGGCGAGCTTGGCTTCGTTGTGCGTGGCCAGCACCACCCGGGAGCTGACCTGGACCTGAGTGACCACGAGCAGACTCAGCCGGCCAGCGCGGCCTGCTGCAGCTCGGTCAGCTGGGCGCAGCCGGCCGCGCCCAGGTCGAGCAGCTCATCCAGCACCTGCCGCTCGAACGGCGCCCGCTCGGCCGTGCCCTGCACCTCGATGAACGTGCCGTCACCGCTCATCACGATGTTCATATCGGTATCCGCCGCCGAGTCCTCGCTGTAGCACAGGTCCAGCATCGGCGTACCGCCGATCACTCCGACCGAGACGGCTGCCACCGAGCCGACCAGGGGTTCCGCGGTCAGCAGATTCCGGTCACGCAGCCAGCTCACGGCGTCGGCCAGCGCGACGTACGCACCGGTGATCGAGGCGGTCCGGGTGCCGCCGTCGGCCTCCAGCACGTCGCAGTCGATCACGATGGTGTTCTCGCCGAGCGCGGAGTAGTCGATGACGGCCCGCAGACTGCGCCCGATCAGCCGGCTGATCTCATGGGTCCGGCCGCCGATCCTGCCCCGGACCGACTCGCGATCGGTGCGGGTGCTCGTGGCTCGCGGCAGCATCGCGTACTCGCTGGTCACCCAGCCCAGGCCGGAGCCCTTGCGCCAGCGCGGGACTCCCTCGGTCACGCTGGCCGCGACCAGCACCCGGGTACGCCCGAACTCCACCAGCACCGACCCCTCGGCCTGGCTCAGCCAGCCGCGGCTGAACCGCACCGGTCGTAGCTGGTCATGGTCACGTCCGTCGGCCCGCGCAGTCACCCGCCTACCCTATTTCCCAGCTGGCGCCGCCCACGGCCAGGGACAGCGGACCTGAGTAATGCGGCAGCGCCTCGTTCAGCACGGCATCGGGATCGTTCCAGGGCGGGATGTGGGTCAGCACGACGGCCCCGACGCCGGCCGAGGCACCGATCTCCGCCGCCTGCCTGCCGGTCAGGTGCAGTCCCGGCGGGTTGTCTGGCCCCTCCAGGAACGACGACTCCACCAGCAGCAGATCCGCGCCGGAGGCCAGCTCAACCAGCGCGTTGCACGGACCGGTGTCTCCCGAGTAGACGAGGATGCCACCGTCGGGAGCGTTGTGGGCGATCCGCATGGCGTACGCCTCGACCGGATGGTCGACGGGCACGGTCCGAACGGTGAACGGACCGATCTCCTGGGTGGCCTGCCAGTCGCGGAAGTCGAAGTGCTCCGCCAAGGTGGCCTCCTCGACTCGCGGCACCTCGTACGCGCGGGACAAGCGCTCGCCGGCGCCCCGCGGTCCGTAAACGGGCTGCGCCGGCCATGGTCCCGTTGGGGAGTAGCGGGCGACGACGTAGTACCCGCACAGGTCCAGGCAGTGGTCGGGATGGAGGTGGCTGAGAGCGAACGCGTCGACCTGGCTCGGGTCGAGGTAGCGGTAGAGGGCGCCCAGTGCGCCGGACCCCAAGTCGAGGACCAGGGAGAAGGTGCGGCCCTGGAACGGTGCCTGGACCAGGTAGCAGGACGCCGGGGACTCCGGTCCGGGCACGGAGCCACTGCAGCCGACCACAGTGAGTTTCATGCGAACTGCTCCACGTCCACCACCAGCCCCCCCATCAGCCGTGACCCGATGCCCTCGAACGCCGCGGGATTCCCAGTCGTCAGAAACCGGTGGCTGGCGTACCGCGGCCGGTCATGGGTCAGATCGTTTCGGGTCAGCACTGCGAACAGCTCCTTGGCGCACTCCTCCGCACTGGACACCAGGCTGACCCGGTCGCCCAGCACGTAGGAGATCACCCCCGTGAGCAATGGGTAATGCGTGCAACCCAGGATCAACGTATCGATGTCGGCATCCTGCAGCGGTCTCAGGTAGGTTCGCGCGACCGACAGCAGCTCAGGGCCGCCGGTGATGCCCGCCTCCACGAACGCCACGAAGCGCGGACACGCGGCGGTGCACAGCTGTACCTGGGGTGCCGCTGCGAATGCGTCGTCGTAGGCCTGGGAGGTGGCCGTCGCCTCGGTGCAGATCACCCCGACCCGACCGGACCTGGTGGCAGCCACGGCCCGTCGCGCAGCGGGCAGGATCACCTCGACCACCGGCACGGGATAGCGCTCCCGAGCATCGCGCAGCACGGCAGCACTGGCCGAATTGCATGCGATCACCAAAGCCTTGACCCCTTGACTGAGCAGGTGGTCGAGGCACTCCAACGCGTACTCCCGCACGTGTGAGATCGGCTGCTCACCGTACGGCGACCGGGCGGTGTCGCCCAGGTAGACGATGTCCTCGTGCGGTAGCTGGTCGATCACCGCCCGAGCAACGGTAAGGCCACCAAAACCTGAGTCGAAGATTCCGATCGGCGCCTCGGTGTCCACGGCCGCTCAGCCTACGGGATCGGCGCCTAGTCAGAATGACCCTCGTTGCGCTTGACCTGAGACCGGCCGAGCGCCCCAGCCGGTCTAACCCGAAAAAGCTTCTCGCGTTGCACCGACACGCCGTGACGAGGGCTCCTGGGGTGAAACGCGAGTAGGAAAATCGAGTGAATCACGCCCAGACCTGGGTGTCCAGGAACTCCTCGCTGGCGTCCAGGTCGGTGGTGTAGGCGCCAGTGGACAGGTACTTCCAGCCGGCGTCGGCGATGATCAGCACGATGTCGGCGGGCTCCCCCGCCTTGACCGCCTTCGCGGCCTGGGCGAGCCCGGTGTGCACCACTGCCCCGCTGGACAGGCCGGCGAAGATGCCCTCCCGTTCCAGCAGCTCCCGGACCCGGCGGACGGAGTCTCGGGAGCCCACGGAGAACCGCGAGGTGACGTAGGTCTCGTCGTAGAGCTCCGGTACGAAGCCCTCGTCGAGGTTACGCAGCCCGTAGACCAGCTCGCCGTAGCGCGGCTCCGCGGCGATGATCTTGACTTCGGGCTTCTTGTCGGCGAAGAACCGGCCGACTCCCATCAGTGTCCCGGTCGTGCCCAACCCGGCCACCACATGAGTCACCTCGGGCAGGTCCTCAAGGATCTCCGGACCGGTGGTCAAGTAGTGGGCCTCGGCATTTGCCGGGTTGCCGTACTGGTAGAGCATCACCCAGTCCGGATGCTCGGCGGCCAGCTGCTTCGCCACCCGGACGGCCTCGTTGGAGCCCCCGGCAGCCGACGAGGAGATGATCTCGGCACCCCACATCGCCAGGATCTGCTTGCGCTCCGGTGAGGTGTTCTCCGGCATCACACAGACCAGCCGGTAGCCAGCGAGCTTGGCCGCCATCGCCAGAGAGATCCCGGTGTTCCCGCTGGTCGGCTCCAAGATGGTGGCACCCGGCCGCAGCGAGCCGTCCGCCTCGGCGACCCGAATCATCTGTAGGGCCGCCCGGTCCTTGATCGAGCCCGTCGGATTGCGGTCCTCCAGCTTGGCCCACAACCGGACCGAGTCGCTCGGCGACAAGTTCGGCAGGCCCACCAACGGCGTATGGCCGACCGAATCGGCCAGCGACGCGTACCGGGTCACGCGGTCGACCCGCTCAGCCGCCCGCGACGGCGGGCAGCACCACGACCACGTCGCCGTCTGAGGTCGGCGCACTCAACCCGCCGGCGAACCGGACGTCCTCGTCGTTGACGTAGACGTTGACGAAGCGACGCAGGCCGTCGGCCTCGACCAACCGCTCCTTCAGGCCGGGGTTGCGGGAGTCTATGTCGTCGATCACTGCCGACAGCGTGTCGCCGTCGCCCTGCACCGCCTTGGCCCCACCCGTGAACGTGCGCAGGATCGTCGGGATCCGCACCTCTACCGCCATTCGCCCTCTCCTGGATCGACCACCGTCACATTGCCAACAATCGCCCCCGTGGGGCCTATTCCGTGACTTCGAGGTCCTCCTCGGTCACCGTTCCGTCCAGGATCCGGTACGACCGCACGCTCACCGGCCCGTCGCCGTCGGCCGTCTCCGCGGTGGAGATGAGCACGTAGTGGGCCTGCGGCTCCGCGGCGAGGGAGATGTCGGTACGCGACGGGTACGCCTCGGTCGAGGTGTGCGAGTGGTAGACAACGACGATCTCCTCCCCCGCCTCCTCCATCGCCTGATACAGCCGGAGCTGCTCGGCCGGGTCGAACCGGAAGAACGTCGGCGACCGGTCGGCGTTGATCATCTGCACCAGGCGCACGGGCTGGTCACTGCCCTCCGGCCCGACGATGACCCCACACGCCTCGTCCGGATGGTCCTCGCGCGCGTGGGCGATCATGGCGTCCAGATGCTCCCGGCCGATCGTCAGCACGCGCGCCAGACTAGTGGTTGCGCCCGGAAGTTCGTCGAGGGTCCTGCGTCGTCCGGGTGGATGGCTCGCAAGGCCGACGAGGAAGGGAT